>WRJE01000020.1 GCA_009782385.1 Oscillospiraceae bacterium
TATAATATTAACATCGACACCATTGGATTGAGCGGTGTTCCGCTGCTCATTGTCGGCGATGAAATCTTACGGGAAGACATAGCCGGATTTTTTACCGATAAAGGTATACCGCTTGATTATGAAAACATGGTTGGCGGCGGTACTATGGTGTTCGGCAGTGATTATGTCTCGTTTATTAACTATGGTTTTTCAGCGGTCTCGTTAGGGACATTAGGCGATGAAGTATTTGCAATAATGCACACTGGAAATGATGTGTTAGAGGTGTTGGATATTGCGTATATTGAAATAATTGCCGATGCTGTAACTGAGTTTATTGTTTCGTAGGGTCGGGCTTCCATGCCCGACCGTTTTATATGTTTACCTATCCGCAACAAAAAAGAACCGTCATTAGTGCGGTTCTTTTTGTTGCTTTTCAACTGGATTTATGTTATGATTCAGATGTAAGTGAGGTGCATACAAAATGGAACGTGTTTATGATGTTGCTCAATATATATTCAACGAATACAAGCATATATCCGGTCAAATAATTGACGAAATGAAACTGCAAAAATTGTTGTATTATTCTCAGCGTGAATCTTTTGCAATTTTGGGGAAACCAATGTTTGACGCTGAGTTTGAAGGTTGGCGATATGGCCCTGTGTGCAGGGCTATTAACTCTGTATACACAAAAGAAGGTTTAAGTATTGAGTGCAGTGATATTGCCTTTGATAATGCTTATATTGTTAGGAATGTCATATCTGAATATGGAGTTATTGAGTCATGGGAACTGAGTAAAATGTCACATAGGGAAATCTCATGGAAAAATGCACGATGCGGACTTCGTGATGATGAAAACGGAACGACCATACTCGAACTTTCCGACATTAAAAAAGATTCTGCCAAGATTAGACCATATGACCATTTGTGGGATATGTATTACGATGAGTTTGAAGATGTGGAGAATATGTGCCAATGAGGGGAACAATAGGTGATGTCTGTATATTTACATCGCCCTTCTATGATAACGCAAACAATAGAAATTCATTTAAGAAACGCCCGGCTCTGATAATCGGGATTGCAGATACTGATGATTATAACGTTCTGCCCGTGTCTACGGTCACAAGACGAAAAAACATTGACCCTGTCTATGACATACCCGTTAATCATTTTGCTTATAACAACCTAAATCTAAGTTTTTCATCTTTTATTCGCGTACATAAACAGACAGTTTTTCACGATGGCGCGTTACATAAAGTGTTAAGCAATATGAAATCTCTTTATCCGGAACTGTATTTATCCGTTATTGCCAAGTTAGAGGAGTACAACAAAAAGTTGATAGAAAATACTTTGTAATGCTTATTTTATACCGAAAGACGGGGCATCGCCGCGCCCAATAATAATTAAAACGACCATTCGCCTTTAGATGCCGACTTAACTATCATAACCCCATCGGATGGCCCGAAAAATACCGTCCGCCCAAAATCTTTTCCGGTATCCTCGGCGATAATCGCGATTTTCATCTCAGCAAGCGAAGCCTTTACGGCGATGACATTACGCATTCCTATATTTGAAATAGCCGTGTTTCCGGTTGCCGCGAACATTTTCGCGCCTCCGGCTATTTTTGCCCTCATTCTCGCCCGGTTCGCGCCGAGCTGTTCCATTTTTTTGACAAGGAGAGGTATCGCCGTGTCCGCAAATCGAAACGGCTGAGCGAGCGGCCCGTCTTTTGAAGGGTCGCTCACAGGCAGCATTATGTGAGACAGACCGGCAACCTTGCTCGCGGCATCGTAGAGGCAAATGCCAACGCACGAACCAAGAGCGTAAGTAACCAGTATGTCCGGAACTCTTGCCACATTCAAATCAGCTATTCCGACTTTTATAGTGTTGCTCATACTTCAATTCCGAGTTTAGTCATAATTTTATCAAGCGACTCCATATCGGGGAGCATAAGGATGTTGCAGGGCGCGTTTATCCCTTTACCGCTGAAAGAACCCTCGATATAAATCATCTTGTCCGCGACATTGGCGAAGTAAATCGCAGGTACATTGAGTATTGCGCCGAGCATATCAATGGTTATATCAGGTGTCGAGAGCTTGATTGTCAGCCCGGTCATTGTGGAAATCGCGTTTACATACGAAGCCGCCATGATGCTCGCTATTTCCTTCATCGCGGAATAGTCCATTTCGTCAATCTGCTCGAAACTTTTAATTTCTTTTCCGAAAAGGGCGTTGAGCATCATATGCGCGAACTCTTGGTGCAGCAGAAACATAATCATGCCGTTAACATCGCCGCTCAACATAAGCAGAAGTCCGACTATCATCGCTTCCTCGCCGCCCATATCGTCCGCAACTGTTGAATAATCAAGCGTTTTCGCCACCGGAACGGTAATTCCGATAGGATGCCCAAGCATTTGTGACAGTGCAGTCGCCGCGTTCCCCGAGCCTATGGTGCCAATCTCGCGCATTACATCGATATACATTTCATTAACTTCCATAGCCGCCTCCTTTTCACTATGAACACATTATAACCCATAAAATCCGCAAATGCAATCTTATTTTATTGCCCAAAGCCCCAAAGCGGGATTTTCTATAAAATATATGTCGTTCGGGGGCGGGTTGTACAGCTCTAACGCCTCAGACAGCGGCATATAATTAAATCCCACGCCCTCTATTTTCGCGCGTGAAAGTTTGTCAACCGCGTATGTGACCGAGAATCTGCCATCGGACGAGCCATGTATCAGGTGCGCCGCCGCCGAGAGATTCCGCCGCAAATCCTCGTTGTTTTTTACAAGCTCCAGAACGCGCTCGCGCCCCGCGTATCCGTATTTTCTTATCAGCGCGTCAACCTCAGAATCTTCGCCGAACCGCTTAACGCCGGGGGCTAGAATTATCAGTTCACCGCCGTCAGCCATCGCCATGCGGGTTCTGTAAATGGCCTTGTTGCCGAGCCATGTACTCTTAAACTCCTGCTCATTCAGGTATACAACGCATTTTTTCAGCGGCGCGTCCACAAACGTAATATTCTTTTGCCTGCTCATTTCAGCCGCCCGCCCGAACATTTCTCTGTCCCTGCCGATAAAAAGTCCTTCAAGCTCGCCGCCGTCCGTCACAGTGAGTACATAAAGCAGAGGTATCTGCGAAATAAAATGTTCTTCGGCATAGTCGAAAACCTTGCGGACAGGCGTGTCTGTCTTGCCGAGCGTGCGCTCAATACCATAGAAAGCCCCGAGCATATGGGAGCTGTTTATCATCGAACTGCCGCCAACGCCGACAAAAATATTCTTGCTGTAATTCGCCATTCCCGCGACTTCATGCGGCACGACCTGCCCAATGGATATGATTTGGTCATATGAGGTATCCAAAAGCCTTTTGTTAATCTCGACATCTATCGGCGTTGTGACAAGACCCTCCGACACGGACGCGACATATTCGCCGGGGACTTCGCCCAGTTTAACGACATCACCGCGCCAGTCGTGGTGAATGACCGATGAATAGGGGATTCCCAGAAAGTCCGCGCATTCGCGCTCGCTCATAGGCTCGTGCGTTCCGAGCGCGGGCATTACGTCAATATGGCAGTTGTTACCAAGTATTTCAAAAAGGGCGCGTGTTATCTCACCCGCGCAGGAATGTGTGCGCGTTGCGTCGGGCGGTATCAGCAGGACTTTTTTAAGATTCCGCCCCGCCAATGCCTTTTGCAATTCGTTTTTAATATCGATCAATAACTATCCCTCCCATTGATTTAATTATCGGTTATCGCGGGCGGACAAATGGCCGCCCCTACGGGAAATCAAAATATTTATTTGCGTTGTTATACGAAATATCCTGTACAAGCCGTCCCAACATTTCAATATCGTTCGGATATTCACCGTTATCAACCCATTTGCCGATGATACCGCACAATATTCTGCGAAAATATTCATGGCGCGGGTACGACAAGAAACTGCGCGAATCTGTCGTCATCCCAATAAAATTACCAAGCAGAGATATACTCGCCAGCGTTTTGAGTTGATTCTTCATACCAATTAAAGTGTCGTTGAACCACCACGCCGAGCCGTGCTGTATCTTTCCGGCTGCCGATGTCCCCTGAAAACATCCCGCGATTGAACAGAGCATGGCGTTATCGTTGGGATTAAGCGAGTACAACACGGTTTTCGGCAGCTCACCGGACTGCTCCAGAGCGTCCAGAAACCTTATAAGCCCGCCACAATCAGGAACACCCACGCAGTCATAGCCCGTGTCCGCGCCCAATCGGTCGTACATCGCGCGGTTGACATTGCGTACCGCGCCGAAATGGAGCTGCATCACAAGCCTGTGACGATTCAACTCCCTGCCGATGAATAACATCAGTTCCGTTTTATACGCCTTGGCTTCCTCCGCGCCGACCGTACCCCCGTTAAGCGCGTTCTGAAAGGCTTTTGCCGCAGTGTTTCCGTCTGAACGGCAAAACGGTATATAATCAAAACCGTGGTCGGAGGCGCGGCAGCCTAATTCAACAAAAAACTCAAGCCGTTTTTTAAGCGCGGTTTTTACATCGTCTATATTCTTGATTGAAACTCCCGCCGCTTCGCCCAGTTTGCCGATGTATTCGGCAAAATCCGGCTTTTCAATGTTCATCGCCCTGTCAGGGCGGAATGTCGGCACAACCACAGCTTCAAACGTCTTGTCGTTTTTCAGCTTCATATGCCACTCAAGACTGTCGGCGGGGTCATCGGTCGTACCGATAACTTTAACATTTGATGATTTAATTATATTGCGAACGGACAACCTATCACTTGATAGCCTATCAAGTGATAGGCTCCATATTTCATCCGCCGTGCTGCCGGAGAGGGGGGTGTCTATATCAAGATAACGCTTTAGCTCCAAGTGTGTCCAGTGATAGAGCGGGTTGCTGATGGCGCGGGGCAGAGCTTCGGCGTATTTTTGGAATTTTTCGCGGTCTGACGCGCCGCCCGTGATAAAATCCTCCGATACTCCGTTGGCGCGTAACAGCCGCCACTTATAGTGGTCGCCCTCAAGCCACGCCTGCGTAAGATTCTCAAAACAGCGGTTCTCATATATTTCGCGCGGGTCAATGTGGCAGTGATAGTCGATGACGGGCATCGCCGCCGCGTAATCATGGTAAAGTTTTTCGGATGTTTTAGTATTTAGCAGGAAATTATCGTCCATAAAATTTTTCATTCTTACACCCCCGAATAAGCTGAAAATCCGCCGTCTACCGGGATAACCGTACCCGTTACGAATCCCGACGCGCCATCGTCAAGCAGCCACAGCAGCGTTCCTATCAGTTCGCGTTCCTCGCCGAACCGCCCCATTGGCGTTGCCGCTATTATTTTTTTTGCCCTCTCGGTAAGGTTGCCGTCACTGTCATAGAGCATTGCGCGGTTTTGATTAGTCACAAAAAAGCCGGGCGCGATGGCGTTGACGCGGATACCCGCGCGTGAAAAATGTACCGCCAGCCATTGAGTAAAGTTGCTGATAGCCGCTTTCGCGCCCGAATACGCGGGGATTTTTGTCAGCGGCGTAAATGCGTTCATGGATGAGATGTTGATTATCACGCCTCTGTTTTGTGTCATATCACCCGCGAATACCTGTGTCGGTATTAAAGTTCCAAGGAAATTCAAATTGAAAACAAACTGAACGCCCTCGCTGTCGAGGTCGAAAAACGACTTCACGTCCGCATCTATATCGCCCTGTTCATAGTATTCCTTCTCCGTTGTCGCGCGGGGATTGTTGCCGCCCGCGCCGTTTATAAGGATGTCGCACGCGCCCAAATCGCCGAGTATACGGCGGTATGCGTCCGTGCAGCTCTCCTTACTCAGCACATCACATTTGTAACCTTTTGCCGTGAAGCCCTGTGACGATATTTTTTCGGCGCAGTCAATCGCCGCCTGCTCGTTCAGGTCGAGCAGGGCGACTTTCGCGCCGCAGCTTGCCACTGCTTCGGCGAACATCGAGCATAAAACGCCGCCCGCGCCTGTTATGACGGCAACCTTGCCGCCGAGATTTACTTTGAACGGTAAAACCATTGATTTTGCCTCCGTTTTATATTATAATCGTAGGGGCGGCCTTTAGTCCGCCCGTGGGTTGTGATTGTATGCGCGTTGTGACCGTATGCGGACACAACGCGCCCATGTAGGGGCGGTCTTTAGTCCGCCCGTGGGTTTTGTGGTCGTATGCGGGCGGATTGCCATCCGCCCGTGGGCGCAAAATTTAATCCGCGAAAGGAGAAATAATTATGAAAGTTATTAAACCGTTTGGACCTAAGGATTTACGTCTCGTTGACGCGCCGATACCCGAACCGAATCCGGGGTTTGTGCGCGTCAAGGTTCGCGCGAGCGGTATCTGCGGTTCTGACAAGTGGATATGGAGCGTTACCGAACCGACAGATGTCGTTGCGGGACACGAGGTTGCGGGAGAAATCGACAAATTGGGCGAGGGTGTTACCTCGTTCGCGGTCGGCGACAGGGTGATGATTAACAATGTCGGCGGCTGCGGCGTATGTCCCGCTTGCCGCGCGGGAGAGTTTGTGTTCTGCCCGAGCTGGGACGGCTCGCGGGATGTCAACAACGGACTTGGCGAGTATCTGGTCGCGCCCGCACGTAACTGCATGAAGCTGCTGCCCGGTCTTGATTTTATAGACGGCGCGTTGATACCGGACAACTGGGGTACGCCGTACAGTAACATAAAATGCGGTCAGGTTGGCATAGGTAAAGACGTGTTGGTGAACGGCTGCGGGCCCATCGGACAGGCGGCGGTTTCGCTCTGCAAAATGTTGGGCGCGTATGTAATCGCCGTTGACCCGGTAGAATACAGAAGGCAGATGGCACTGAAAAACGGCGCGGACAGGGCGTTTAGCCCCGAAGAACTGCCCGATGCCGCGCGGAAAGTGTCGGACGGTTTGGGCGTACATACGGTATTGGAGTGTTCCGGCAACGGGAATGCGTATCCAAACTGCCTGAACTCACTGCGTATCGGCGGCAGGCTAATCGCCGTGGGCGAACACGCGAACTTCTCGGTATGCTCCAGTGACTTGATACGGCGTTCGCTGGGCATAGCCGCCTCGTGGTACTCGACAATGCAGAGCGCGGCCGAAATTATGCAGATGGCTCTAAGCGGGCGCATAAATCTGCGCTCGTTTCTTACTCACACAATAAAATTGGAAGACGTGCCGGGGATGTTCGGTTCAATTATGAACTGCGATGAGGGGATTGTCAAGTGCGTGGTTGTATTTTGAACGCCGCGTACCATCCCGGCAGTAAATAGGCTTCAAAGACGCTTTCGCCCTGCGCGGAGCGCGTTTTCTCCGCTTGTACACCTGTCAGCGGCACGATGGAAACGTCTTCGCGTCCGATGCGGAAGCGTACTTTTTCCGGGAAATCTTTGAACGACTGCAAGATGAATGTGTCGTTGTCATACAGGAATAAGCCCACGCGCGAACCGCATTCCAACGTCACGGGCAGGTTCATCTCGCCGCGCAGCTGACTGAGAGCTTCGGCGGGGAGGTTGTATAAATCCGCCTGAATGTTCGGAATATTAAGCACATACAGCCAGCCCTTTCCATACGAGCCGCATAACAGCACGGGATGGCTCGCGTGGGGGGTCAGCGCGGCGGAACACACCCAGAAATCGTTGGTGCTGTAGGCAATGCGCGGCATTGTTATTGGATTGGCGGTCTTTGCCGAACCTTCAAAGTTTTTGCCGAATCCGCTGACGGAGAAAGTGTCGGAGGTTATACATTTATCAGTGACCTCAAGCGGCAGAATACCGCGTATACCCTTATCACTCAGCTTTGAGTAAAGCCCGCTCGTTATGAAAACGCGGCTTCCGTTAATAAGACTTTTCTTTATTTTACTAACTATTTCGCCGTCCCAAGCCGCGCTCTCCGTAAGAATAACGGTTTGGGCTTCCGCCGGATAGCTCGGATACGGGTCGAGCGGTATGCCAAGCATACCCAGATAATCGTACAGATGCCGCTCGCCCTGCGCGTGAAAAGGTCTGTAGCAGGCAACGCCGACAGGCTCGCCCAACTGCCCGATTATCGGGTCGGCATCGTCATACACCGCGCCCGCCGCCGCCATATAGACCGATGGGAAACGCACCATCAGCGGGAAGCAGAACAGCATATTCTCGCGGCACTTGGCGAAGAGTGTCAGATAGGCTTGCTGTATATAGTCGTCAAGGTCACACTCAAACAGGTCGAACCAGCCGCCGCCGTTAAGTCCCGGCTTGATACGCTCGAAATAACGCGGCAGGAAGTAGCTCAGATACCGCTGCAAGTTCTGGTGGGTATAGTTTGGGTCGCGCGTCTCCGTGCCGGTGTAGATGCTGTCGAAAATGTCCGGCTCATGCTCAAGATTGTAGCCGCTTGACGGAAAGCTCTCGTACCAGTTCGGGAACTTGATTATAACGTGCGCGTTGGGGTTCGCCTCCTTCGCGCGTTTCATTACGATATTTTCAGAGACATCTTTCATCAGCGCGAGACGGAACTCCGCCCACTCCCTGTCGCCTTTCGCTTCTATGCAAGCCTCACAGCGGCAGTTTGTGAAATAGAAGTCGTCAATCATTATCTCGTCAAACAGTTCCGCCGTATAGGCGGCGATGTCGCCCAGTTTCTTGCGGGTCTCGGGATTCGTGTAGCACATACTGCCCATGAGCCGTCCCTTTTCAACGGTCGTAATACCACCTGAAATCTGAAATCCCGCGTCGGCGAACAGTTTTTTGACGGCTTCCATTTTTTCGCGCTCAACCCAAACATTGCGGTATGTCTCGAGATAAATTTTGTCGATTTTGACATACTTGCCGACCTTTTCAATGGCGGCTTTCAGTTCGTCTATGGACGTGTCGCGCAGATACTGCGCCGGGGCATAGGTGGCGTTGCGGAAATTTTTATAAAACATATTTATCTCCTTATACACGGGCGGACGAACGGCCGCCCCTACGTTTACGGGCGGACAAATGGCCGCCCCTACGGTTATTTGTGCGGGTTTTCATACGGGCGGATTGCCATCCGCCCCTACCGATTCCAGATTTTTCCTTCGGTTTCTCTGACCTCTGTTCTGCGGCGGGAGGTTTTTACGCGCTTCATCAGCTCGTCATAGTATAAATCATCGTCTATCGGGAGCGTTATTTTTTTGCCCAGCCACGCCGAAAGGTGCATGGCGTTTGAAATCATCAGGCCGTTAATGCCCTCCGTACCGCTTGCGATAAGCGGCTCGCCGCGCAGAATCGCGGCGGCGAAGGCTTTCAGCACGCCAACGTGCTGTTCCGACTGTCCATCGGTTTCGACCGCAATCTCGGTCACTCCGGGAGAGGCGAAAACCTCGGTATTTGTGCGCGAGAACTCCGGTTCGGGAACGTCAAGCTCCCACAGGGTCAGCTTGCCGTTTTCGGCGACCAGCTTGCCCTTTTCAAGCGTAATTTCAAAACGGTTCGTACCCGGCGCGTCTCCGGTAGTGGTGATAAACACGCCTGTCGCGCCGTTCGGATACTCGACATATGCCGTTACATCGTCCTCAACCTCGATGTCGTGCCATTTTCCGAGGTGCATATGCGTCTCGACCGACACGGGCATTCCGCAAATCCATTGCCACAGGTCGAGGTTGTGTGGGCATTGGTTGAGCAGCACGCCGCCGCCCTCGCCGCTCCATGTCGCGCGCCACGCGCCCGAATCATAGTACATCTGCGGGCGATACCAGTCGGTGATAATCCAGTTTACGCGCTTTATCGCGCCCAATGTGCCGCCCGACACCAGTTCGCGCATTTTGCGATAGATGTGGTCGGTGCGCTGATTGAACATCATGCCGAACACAACGCCCGATTTTTCGGCGGCGGCGTTCATTTCGCGGACGTGCTTTGTATAAACTCCCGCAGGTTTTTCGCACATAACGTGTATACCGCGCTTAAAGCCCTCCATCGCGTTTTCGGGGTGACCGTAGTGCGGTGTAGCGATTAAGACGGCGTTTATAAGCCCGCTGTCAAGCATTGCGGCGGCGGTGTCAAACCGCTCCACACCGGGGAGTTCCTTTGCCGCCCACTCGAGGCACGGCGGGTTGGTATCGGCAACCGCCGCAAGCTCCATATCGGGAATTTTGTTCTCAATAATGTTTTTAGCGTGCATTTTTCCGATGTTACCGACACCGATTATGCCGATTTTTACTTTTTCCATATTAACTAAGCCCTTTCGCTTTTAAGTTTTCATAGCTCCGCGCGAGACAGGCGAACGGGTCTTCGCCGTAGCAGTCGTCCTGCTCGATAAGAAGATACTCCGTCTTCGCGTCTTCACACGCTTTAAGAATCGCGTCAAAATTCATGTTGCCCTCATAGATTGCCGCCATACGCTGACCGCCGTCAAACGACATATCTTTTAGATGTACGCACGGGACACGCCCCGCGAGTTCGTGTATCCACCATGCCGGGTCGCCGCCGCCCGCCTGCACCCAGTAGGTGTCAAGCGTGAAACCCAACTCGGACGGCGCGAAATCTTCCGCCAGTTTTTCTAGGTACAGTTGTCCGCCGTGGCTTCTCGCAAACTCGGCATCGTGGTTGTGGTACATAAGCAGACAGTCGTGCTTCGCAAACTCTTTCGCTACGGGATTGAAATTCGCTACAAAATCGCCGTATTTTTCCATGCCGCCCGGCATTGAGCCTATACCGATATGGCGGCAGTCAAAATATTTGTGCTTCTCGGCAACCGCCGCCGCGTCTTCGAGCATGGCATCGGGACTGTAATGTGTTAGAACACAGTGCAAACCCCTCTTTTTCAGTTGTTCGGACAGCCAGTCCGCTTCATAAGCGCAAGTACCCGACACTTGCACGGTTTTATAGCCGATAGCGGCTACCCTATCAAGTGATAGGGCAAAATCGTCAAGCGTCTGCGTATACTCACGAACTGTGTATAACTGTGCGCCGAGCTGCATAAGGGCATTACCTCCTATTGCAATCATTATGTGTAGGGGCGGCCGTTCGTCCGCCCGTTTTTTGCCGTTCGTCCGCCCGTTTTTGTCGGGCGAACCCGTTTTGTTGCGGGCGCGATCTGTTTTTTTTCGGGCGCGGCAAGGTTGGGACGGGCATGGTTCGTTTTGTCGGGCGCGGCAAGGTTGGGACGGGCGCGGCAAGCGGCGCCCCTACAGGGATTCAATAATTTTTTTCAATGCGTTGACGGCGGCATCGAACGCGGTTCGCTGGTCGGGGTATGTATAGGTGTTTTCAGCCTTGCCGGCTTCCAAAGAATCAAGGCCGTCGAATATCTGCAAATGCGGCTCTATCGTGAGTGTGCCGCCGCCTCTGTTTGTGAAATCGGATAAAATCGCGGGTATGCCGCCGCCGCCGTGTCCGGCGGGTACGACCGTCCCATCGGGTTTCGCGTCTTTTATGTGCAGATACTCAACATACGGCGCGAGCAGTTCCCACGCCGCCGCCGGGTCTTCGCCGCACTGAATAAAATTCGCGGGGTCGAACACGGCCTTAATCGCGGGAAGTTTTTGGTGGATGGCGAGACACCGCGCCGCAATATCGCCGTAAATGTCCTTTTCGTTCTCGTGGCACAGCGTAACGCCGCTGCCTTTTGCCTTTTCGATAAAGCGTTCCAGACGCTCAAGCACCGCGTCTTCATAAGACGCGCTTCCATTTGTCCCGTAGAAGCTGAAAATCCTCATATGAGAGGCTTTCAAGACAGCCGCCAGCTCAATCAAATGGCAGAAAGTGTCAATATGAGAATCGTCTTTAATATCAACTTTCCCGGCGGGTGAACCGATCGACCACACCGCGATACCCGCCGAATCGAGCTTATCTTTAATAATCTTGACTTCCGGCACGGACAGCTCGGAGATATTTTTGCCGTCAATGAAGCGGATTTCCAAGAGGTCTATGCCGTTATCTTTTAACGCGGCGATTTGCCCGTCCAATGAAGCGGCGGCTTCATCGGCAAACGCGCATAAATTAAGGTTTTTCATTTTATCCTCCATTGGTTATTTCATTTTGTAGGGGCGGCCGTTCGTCCGCCCGTTTTTATCGCGGACGAACCCGTTTTTGCCGGGCGCAGCAAGCGGCGCCCCTACGAAATCGTTCATCACGGGCGGCCAATGACCGCCCCTACGAGTTAATATTGACCGTATTCTTGTATGGCGTACATGACCGCTCGCATGGAGGTCAGCAGGCTGCCGTTGTTGATGCTGCCCGCGCATGAGAGGTTCAGCCCGCGCCCGCAGCGTTTAGCAAGCTCACAGTCGCGCTTTACCTCGGCGATAATCGCCTCCTCATCGTTTCGCATAAATGTCATCGGGTGGAGCTGACCGTCAATGCGGGTCTTAGGCATATGTTGGCGGATTTCGTCTATCATGACTGTCGGCCCGAAGTTGCACCCAGTCAGATTAAGCCGCGCCAGTATCGGAAGCAGATGTCCCATCGCGGAGTCGGAGTGCTGATAGCGGCTGTCGTCCGGATTGGGCGAAATATAGTCGAAAATGCTTTTCAGCACCCGATATCCGAACAGCTCGTACATATCGGGGTTGAGCAGGCAGCAGTCATCATCGGCAAAGCTGAAACCGCTCGGTCTCGTTTCGGGTGTATGCCCGGCTTCGGTGTCCATGATGTCGATATAGCCCCTAATCACCTTAGCGATTGAAGCTGAAAAACGCTCCGCAAGCTCCGGCTCGTCAAGAATCAGATAGATAAGATTCTCCGCGCCGTAAACCGACATGGCAAGCGTTACCGGACCGCGCACGTGCCGCCAAAGGGGCGGCTTTTTGCCGTAATCCTCAAAGAGACGCTTCTTCTCGCTCTCCCAGTTCTCGGGCAGGATGAACTCCCTTAAATCCAGTTTATCAACCCAATCGAGCTGCTTTTCAAGCTCCTGCGGCGTATGAAGCCCCTCAAACAGCCAAGTGGTGACACCGTTGAACTCATATCTGCCGCCGAAAACCTCGCCGATTCCGCGTACCTCGGGGAAGTTTTCAATCTCGGGGGGCGTATCTTCACGGAGGAGACGCTTGCCGACTATTTTCTCGGCCTTGTCATTATACCGCTTGCTCATCTCGTTGAGCTGTTCGGGGGGGGTATGCCCCCAAGGGTTGCCCTCCTCGCCCAGTTCCGCGAACAGGCATTCATGGCTCATGCGTATGCCCATCGCGACCTGTTTTGCGTTGGGCGAGAAACAGTTATCATCGTGCGCGGTTTCGTCTTTTTGCCAAAATTCTTCCAAATTTACATTGTACATATGTGGTCTCCCTTGAATTATTGAATACGGGCGGTGTAGGGACGACCTGTGGTCGTCCGCGGAACGCCGAGGGCGGCGTTCCCTACGATGTGACGATACCGTTACGAAATCGAAAATTTTGTTTCGTTTCCGTTGCAGACGGCGGCGTAATCGCCCTTGAAGCCGGAAACCGTCACAAAGCCGTTTTCATCGGCGGTGAGGGTCTGCTCGGGTGTCCACCACTCGCCTTTTATGCGCTTGTGCAGTTCGTTGTAGACAGGTTTCGGGTCGTTGTTCATGTCTAACAGGCCGCCGGGAGCTTTGAGCCAACCCCCGTCCGTGAAGCTCCACCATGTGATGGATTCTATCAGCGGATGGGCAAACAAAGTCTCATAATGCAGTACAGTCTCCTCGGCTTGGCGGATTAAGCCATCGGGCGTTGAAGGCCATTCGTCCGGCTGGAAGTCGTTCAAATCTTCAATGCCGCGCGGCATTATCCTGCCGGATACAATGGTGTTTTCCGTGAAATGTATCGGCAGATTGAACCGCGAAAAACGCTCAAGGATTCTGTGAGTTTTCTCAACGCCCCAATACCCTTGGTGCATATGCGACTGGATACCGATTACGTCGATTTTAATGCCCGCCTCGAGCAGACCTTCCACAAGTATATCATAGGATTCGGAGGTTTCAAAGTCGTTGATAAGCAGAATCGCTTCTGGATTCGCTTCTCGCGCCTGTTTGAACAGGTCGCGGATAAGATTTATACGCCCGCGCTCCTTGCATATGCGGGTTATCGCGTTGTCATAGCGGTCGAACAGCGGCATGATAACGGCTTCGTTGATTACGTCCCACATATCAATCGCGCCTTTGAATCCGCCGACATCGCGGGTTATGCGTTCAAGCTGTTTTTTCATTATCTCCGCGTTGGAGTATTCCATCAGCCACGGGGCGCACACCGTATGCCAGCACAGCGGGTGTCCTTTTACAGTCATGCCGCGCTCGTTGTGAAGCCATTTCGCGGCTTTTAGGGTACGCTCGGTGTCGGGTTTGCCCTCTACAGGCTCATAACGCCCCCAATAGAACGGGAGGGTTACGCTGTTCAATATCTCCGTCATGTGCTTCATGCGTTTTTCGGCTTGCGCCGCGCTTTTTTCGTCCATTTCACCGTTCAGATAGGGTATTGTGCCGAACTCCGCGCAGCCGAACAGCATTTTATGCCGTGTCATTTTGACGTTTACGTTTTTTCCCGCGCTGTCGGGGATATGTACCTTTGCAGTGCCAGTCCTGTGGGTGTATTTATTATTTATTTGCATTTGTTAATCTCCTTTTTAATTATAAACGGCGCGTCTTATTTATATAAACGGCGCGCCGGGGGCGTCGCGCCCTACGGGGGTTTACGAAAATATGCCGCCGCATGGCGGCGGCAATTTTCATAATTTGTGTAAAACGCGGGTTGCGCGTCCACAGGCGGGCGGACGAACGGCCGCCCCTACGGAAAATTTAACCTTTGACGCTGCCGATGTGTACGCCTTGGACGAAGTATCTTTGCAGGAACGGATACACGCACAGAATCGGCACGGCGGCAACGATTGTAATCGTTGCGCGTATGGCAATAGGCGATATGTTGTCAAATGCCTGTGCGCCTTGAGCCGCTAGAGCACCGGACTGGCGGTTACCCATTGCCGCCATCGCAGAACCTAAAACTTTCATAAGCTCGTATTGTAGCACCGTTAGTTCTTTTCTTGCCGATGCGAAGATGTAGGATGTAAACCAGTCGTTCCAGTTGCCGACCGCCATCCACAGTCCGACCGTTGCGAGCACGGGCTTGCAGATAGGCAGGACAATCTGGATATATGTGCGGAATTCGCCCGCGCCGTCTATGCGAGCCGCCTCAACAAGGCTGTCGGGCAGACCCTGCATATAGGTGCGGATAACTATGACGTTGAACGCGCCGAACAGACCGGGGACTACATAAACCCACCAGTTGTTTATAAGACCGAGGTCACGGAATAGGAAGTATGTCGGGATAAGTCCCGCGCTGACATACATTGTCATAAGGAAGTAAATCGTTACGAATTTATTCGCTATAAATTCCTTGCGGCTTACGACATAACCCGCCATCGAACACATGAACAGCCCGCCCACAGTGGAGAGGACAGTACGTGCTACCGAGTTGACAAACGCCGTTAACAACAACTCGTTCTCGAAAACGCTCTCGTAGTTTTTCAGCGTAAATATACGCGGCCAGAGGTATATGCCGCCCTTTATGCTGTCGGTGGCGTTGTTCAGAGAGACCGCCAGTGTGTTAAGGAACGGGTAGAGCATAAGCACTACGATAAAAAGCATAAATATTGTATTGAAAATGTCAAACAGGCGATCCGATGTTTTAGTAGAAATTTTCATTATTATCCCCCTCCCTTAAACAAGGCTCTCTTTGGCAAAACGCTTTGACGCAAAGTTCGCGGCGGTGAGAAGGATGATACTGGTCACCGTCTTAAACATACCCATAGCCGTTGCCAGAGAGTAGTTACGCAGATTTATACCGTAGCGGATAACAAAGAGATCGATGGTCTCCGATGTGTCAATGGTGAGGTCGTTGCCCAAAAGCATTTGAACCTCGAAGCCCGCGTTAAGTATCCAACCCATATTCATGATGATAAGCACCAGTATTGTCGATTTAATACCGGGGAGCGTTATATGCCACATTCTGGCGAAACGTCCCGCGCCGTCAAGCTCCGCGCTCTCATACAGTTCGGGGTCGATACTCGTGATTGCGGCAAGGTAGATAATCGTATTCCACCCCACGCTTTTCCATACATTGCCCCATCCGAAAATCCACCAAAAAGCATTTTTATCGGCAAGGAAAATAATCGGTGTTTCAACAATCCCCAAATTGACGAGGATTGTATTCAATATACCTCTGCTCGAGAGGAAGTCGGAGATAAGCGCGGCGGCGATAACCCATGACAGGAAGTGAGGCATATAGGAAATCGTCTGCACAATGCGCTTGAAATTTTTGCGCCGTATCTCGTTAATCATCAGCGCGAGGAAAATAGCGGTGGTAAAGCCCAGTACGAGGTTGATGGTACTCATGCCCAGCGTATTCCTCATTACTCTAAAGAATGCCGCATCCTTAAACAGAAACGTGAACTGGTCAAAGCCGACCCACTGCTGTACATCTCGCTGAGGTCTATACTGTTGAAAAGCCATTGCCCAGCCTTTAAGCGGCAGGTAACTGAAAATAAAAACATATACCATGACCGGGATAATCATGAAAAACAGCTCGCGCTGACGGATTATTGTCTGCCCCAGTTTTCGTTTCTGCACTTGACACCACTCCTCTTTGTTTTGATTAAATACGCGGACGCGATTGCGGATATACACGGACGCGATATATCGCGTCCCTACAGACCCGATATAGAGAGGGGGCTGTGGTATCAGCCCCTTTGACTGAAGCCAAAGCCCCTTATCTCAATTAACGGTGTTTAGTTGCCGAACGCAGCGTCTAAACGAGCTTGTGACATTTCTTCCATAGCGTCAAGCAAATCTCTTTCGCCTGTGCCTGCCAATGCCGTCTGATATTCATCCCAGAGGGAATCAAACTGATTGGCGGGGCAGATGATAAGTTGTGTGAGGTATCTGTCGTTGATGTCGGTCACGCGCTGATCCGCGAGATTCGCGGGTGAACCGTCTTCAAAAGCCATGCTCCAGTATGGGTAGTATACGGGCCATTCGGCCGGTACGCTTCTCATAAGTCCGGTTTGGTTCTTAATGCCCAGTTTCGCAAACAGCTCTTTGTCATAGGGCTGAAGACCCGCAAAGTATTCTTCGGGCTGGTCGCCGGCTGTGGTGGCGTTGCCGTCAGCATAGCTGCCCTGCATTTTGGGGAACTGATTGTAGAGTGTACGACCGAGGTTGTCGTCTTGCCACTTCATTTCGCTTTGCAGGTCGCGCTGTTCTTGAGGACGCTCAATGCGGCCTTCGGCGTTGAAATACCAGTTAACGCCTTCAATACCCCAGCTGATGAATCTATTAACGGGTTCTTGAATCAGATAATCCATATATTGGATAGCTCTGACGGGATCGCTGATGTTCTTGTTCAGGATTACGCCGTTACTGCCTGTGAACGCACGCTGATCGAGATATTTAGGGGTAACGCCCGGATAGGTCAAGTCGATAGGAAGCATTGTGCGTTCCCATCTGCCTTCCGCACGCAGAGGATCCATACCGTTGTTGAAGTTCCAAAGCTGATCGCTAAGACCGAGAACCGCGCCGGACGCGATTGTGGCGAGATAATCGTCATAGGAACGGGTAAGGGATTCGGCGTTAATGAGACCGTTGTGATGCTCCTCGTTGAGTTTCTGATAGTAGGGTTTCGTCCAATCCTGTGTCCAACGTGAGCTGATGGTTGAAGCCTTGTCCATGGAGAGCTGATTGTCGGGCAATCCGCCGCCCCAGTTGCCGTAGCCGGCCATAAACATCGGCGGGTTGTCACGGCAGAAACGTCTCCAACCTTCGGTCAGAACTTCAAAACCGATTGTGGGAACTCCATCGATGGTCGGGTTGAGTTCTTTATACTCACGGATAAAGTCGAAATATTCGTCAAGATCCGCAGGGGCGCGGCCGAAGTGGTCAAGAACGTCTTTCTGCATCCAGAAGCAGGTGCCCCAATGCTCGTTGATATATTCTCTGCCTGTGGGCGTTGAATAAATCTCGGCAGTATAGATTTCACCATCGGTGTGTTTCATTAGTTCCCACCAAGGTGAGAAGTGCGAACGCAGATTCGGCGCGTGTTGTTCCATAAGGTCACTCAACGGCAGGCAGAGACCGGAATCCATGAACGGTCTTGCTTCGCCGCCGAAGTACGCGAAGTCGTTCCAGTCGCCCGAGGCGAGCATGACGCTAATTTTTGTTTCGAGATCGCCGACAAGATACTCAAAGTCGATTTTCGTGTTGGTGATAGTCTCGATTGCGCCGATAACCGGGTTGGTTGACGCGGGGGGTGTGCCGGGGTCACGGATAAAGTATGAGAACTCTATCGGAGCGGCTTCTGAAAGCGGAGTGTAGGGCAGGCCGTACTGTTCCGCCAGTAACTGACCCTCACTCTGGTTTTCCGTGGGGGGTTCGGGAGCCGCCGTTGCGGTGCTGCCTGTGTTTGATGTCGGAGCAGCTGTCGGGGTGCCGCCATCGTCTGTTCCGCAGGCAGCTAAAATGCCCAGAATCAGAATCGACACGACTAGCAATGCGATGATTTTTTTCATGCTTTTTTTCACCTTTCTTCCTAAATTTTTTTCTATTTCAAAAAATCGCGCAAATCCGATAACGGGTTTGTTTGATTTATTTGACATTGTGGGGACGCGATATATCGCGTCCGTACACCTACGGAGGGGTAATTGTTTTAATCGTACCGTCTGTATTGTACACAAGCTCGGTGTATTTCATGCACCGTTTGTGGTTGACCCCCCCGGACAGGGAGCTGTCGTGATAGAACAAGTACCATTTGCCGTTAAATTCCACGATAGAGTGGTGAGTAGTCCAGCTGTTGACGGGTTCGAGAATCCTTCCTTTATATGTAAAGGGACCCATCGGGGTTTTGCCCACGGCGTATACGAGGTAGTGCGTGTCTCCGGTCGAGTAGGACAGATAGTAGTCGCCGTTGTACTTGTGCATCCAAGGTCCTTCAAAGTATCTCCTGTCCGTGTCCTCCGCCGTGATGGGATTTCCGTCTTCATCGAGTATCTTTAATTCGCGCGTTTCGCTCTTGAATGTGAGCAAATCATCGTTGAGTTCCGCGACAATAGGACCCAGTGCCGGATTCTTGCCGGAGGGTTCTACAGCGTTCGGGTCAAAAGTTCCTGTTTGCCATTTTTGAAGCTGCCCGCCCCACAGACCGCCGAAGTACATATACGCCTTTCCGTCATCGTCAATAAAAACTGCCGGGTCGATGCTGTAAGTACCGGGTATGTAGCTGGGCTGCGCCTTGAACGGACCGGCGGGGGTATCGCTTGTCGCGACACCGATGCGGAAAATGTCGTCCTTGTCCTTCGCGGGGAAATATAAGTAATAAACGCCGTTTTTATGCGCGGCATCGGGTGCCCACATCTGCTTGCTCACCCACGGGACATCTTTCATATGCAGGGCTTCGCCGCAGTCTACGCACGGCGCGTCTATATCATCCATGGAAAAGACGTGGTAGTCTTCCATCTTATATTGGTCGCCCAAGTCGTTATCGGGTTCGTTGTGGTCTAAATCGTGCGAGGGATATATGTAGAGTTTGTTTTCAAATACATGAGCAGAGGGGTCGGCGGTATAGATATGCGTTACAAGAGGGGTGTTCGGCTTGGAATTGTTACTCACTATCTCTTATCTCCCTGCAAATAAATTAAAGATTTGCGGCGGGTGTGCGACTTTGTATATAAGGGGATTATAACACGACAGGTAGGGGGTGTAAAATAGATTAAATAAAGAATTTTGTACAAATTAAACATAAATTCTATTGAAACGCTCGACGGTTTATGTTATAATGGCATAGACACGGTTTCGGGAGGGTAAATAAATGGAAATTTTTCCTGATTTAGAGCTGCATTATTTTGTGTATAAATCATGCAACGAGAACTGGCACTTGCCGCGTGAAATACACAACGCATACGGTATGACTATAGTTTTAGAGGGCGAATCATATTATAAGATTGACGGCAAAGACTATCATGTAAAAGAGGGCGATGTCCTGTTAACAAGACCGGGGATGGAGCGCGAGGCGACAACCTCGGGCATGGTTTGCGCGGCTGTTGACTTTGACCTTAAAGCAACCGAGATGGATATGGAGACGGTATCACATTTTAAGAAAACCGAAGCGTTGAAATACCTGATACGCGAGTTTCAGTATGAGTGGCTTGGGAAGATGCCGGGTTATAAGTTGAAGTGCTGCGGGTTTTTTATGCTTATGCTGTATGAGCTTCAATACGGCGGGCAGAGCGGGACAAATTACCATGTCGAGAAAATCAAGCGTTACATAATAGACAACTACTCAAAGCAAATCAAGGTGGAAACGGTCGCTAATATGTTGGGGTTGAGTACGGTGTACTGCGGCGCGCTGTTCCGCCGCGCACAGGGCATGACGATTGCAAACTTTGTCAATGAAATACGGATACGCAAGGCGGCGGAGATGTTCGAGGCGGAGTGTATGAGTATATGCGAGGTATCC
This sequence comes from Oscillospiraceae bacterium, assembly GCA_009782385.1. Lineage (GTDB taxonomy): Bacteria > Bacillota > Clostridia > Oscillospirales > UBA929 > WRMG01. Next base: position 20,375 of record WRJE01000020.1, read on the forward strand.
GCCGCCTGCGGCTTTAACGATGTTTATTATTTCAGCAAGACTTTTAAGAAGATAATGGGTGTTGCGCCGAGCCGCTGGGCGTGTTCCTGCGGGCGGAAAAATTAGGGGGTAATATGGACGGCTATATAAGCTATACAATAGAATCCGAACCGAGTAAACGGGAACGCAGTTACAACTGGAAAACCGCGATAGGACTTCAACAGACCGACAGGCTTACCCCTTCGGAATACTTGATTGAAACGGCGAACGCGAACATAGAGGGAAAAATTTCCCTCTATGAAGCGGAGCGTCTTATATCCGAATACTATGAGCAAAAGCCGGACATCCAAGATGACGGAGGGCGAACGAAAGAAGCCGACAAGGTCGCGCTTAGAATCGCGGGCATTCTTTCAAGCAAGGCTTTTAAGCTGTCGCCCGCGGCACTGCTGTCAATACACAAGCGGCTGTTCGATGGGATATATGATTTCGCGGGCAATATTCGGGACTATAACATTTCAAAAAAAGAGTGGGTGCTGAATGACGAATCGGTAACCTATGATGATTACCATACCGTTCGCCAATCGATAGAGTATGACATTGACAGAGAAGCAGGCTATGATTACTCGACCCTTGATGAACGCTCCTCGATTGAGCATATCAGCAAGTTTATAGCGAATCTTTGGCAGATTCACGCTTTCGGTGAGGGGAACACCCGCACGATAGCTGTTTTCACAATTAAGTACCTGCGGACTTTTGGATATGACGTGACGAACGACACATTTGAGAAGAACTCATTTTACTTTCGCAACGCGCTTGTACGCGCCAATTATAACGACAGAAAGAACGGTATTGCCGCAACGCCGATGTATCTGAACCGTTTCTTTTACAATCTCCTGTTAGGGGAAACAAATGAATTGAAAAGCCGCGAACTGAGAGTTGGAATTAAGCCGTAAACTACACCCTCAGCCGATACCCCGCGCCCCAGACAGTTTCGACATACTGCGGGTTTTGAGCGTCAGGTTCGATTTTCTCCCTTAGCCGCCGCACATGGACGACAACCGTGTCGCTGTCGCCGAACGCCTCAAGCCCCCATACGCGCTCAAATAGGTCTTCCTTTGAATATACCCTGTTCGGATTCTCCATCAAAAACAGCAGAATATCAAACTCTTTCGGCGTAAGAACGCACTCCTTGCCGCGCAGGGTGACGCGCCTGTCCTCACGGTCAACCTCCAAGCCGCGCACCGTTAGTTTCGGGCGCGGCTTGTTCGCGCCGATTCCGGTAAGGCGTTCAAATCTGCTGAGGTGTGCGCGTATTCTCGCCACCAGTTCACCCGGCGAAAAAGGCTTGTTCATATAGTCGTCCGCGCCCAATCCAAGCCCGCGTATTTTGTCGATGTCCTCGCTTTTCGCGGAGAGCAGAATCACAGGCACATCCGATGTCTCGCGCAGTTTTTTCAGCACGTCAAAGCCGTCAAGACCCGGCAACATTATATCAAGCACAAGCAGGTCATATGTCCCCGACTTCGCGGCTTCAAGACCTGATATGCCGTCGCCGCGTATCGTGACCTCAAAGCCCGCCATTTGCAGGTAATCACGCTGCAGAGCCGCTATTTCGCGGTCGTCTTCAATTATAAGAATATTTGTCATATAAAACCTTCTATTTGAATTATTCTGTAGGGGCGGCCGTTCGTCCGCCCGTTTTTTGCCGGGCGCGGCGTTTTTTTAACGGGCGCGGCAAGCGGCGCCCCTACAACATAACCAACGGCAACGCGATATTCACGCTTATGCCGCCGCCGTGGTTGTTTACAATCCATATTTTGCCGCCGTGGAGCTGTACCAGTTCCCGCGCAATCGACAAACCCAGCCCGCTGCCCGATGATTGCCCGCGCGAGGTATCGGCGCGGTAGAACTGCTCGAAAACATTGCCCAAGTCATTCCGCGCGATACCTATGCCCTCATCGGACACGGTCAGCAGCGCGTCCGAGCCGTTTTGCGCGAGTGACAGGCGCAAAATCGGCACAGACTGCTCCGGCTTTTTATATTTAACGCTGTTTTGAAACAGATTGTACAGCACACGCGCCATCTTTTCCCTGTCAACACTAACTTTCAGCCCGGGCGGAAGGCTGCTCTCGGGCGCAAGTCCGGGACACTCCGCGGAAAACTCATAAAGCAGTTCTGCGGCAAACTCTCCCATGTCGGTATCAAAGCGGTCGAGCGGAAGCTGCGCGTTCTCTAACCGCGACAGCAGGGACAAATCATCCGCCAGAAGTTGAAGCGAACGCGCCTTTTTGCGTATGACGGCGGCGTATTCGTACAGCTTATCAGGCGTATCGGCGACACCGTCAAGAATCCCGTCCGCGTAACCCATAATGGAGGTTATCGGCGTTTTTAAGTCGTGAGTTATCGATGCCATCATGGCGAGGCGGCTGTCTTCGGCTTTCCGCTGCAAGTGCATTGAATCCTTGAGGCGAATCCGCATTTGCTCAAAACCCAGACCAAGCTCCGTGAACTCGTCATGCCCTGTCACCACAAGCTCATAGTCCAGATTGCCGTCACGTATCTCCTGCGCCGCCCGTTTAAGTTTTTTCATCGGCGCGGCTACATGACGCACGGTGAGGGACAGTATCCACATCGCCCCGCATCCGGTCAGCACAAACGCTATAAAACCGCCCAACAAAAAGTAGCGGGCGGCAATATGCGTTCCGTTCACTGTTAACCTCTCGCCCAAATAGGGCGCGGCTATGAACCAGAACAGCGCGAAACACACGGCAAGATTGACGGCGCATATTATAAACACTGCCGTCAGACTGCCGGATATCAATCTGTTCCGCGCGGACATCTAATATTCCTTCCTGTCAAAGACAAGACTTCCCGCCGTGAAGAATGCCGTGCCGTAACCCAACACGATTAACAGCATATGAATCAGCTTAGACGGGCTTGGCAACGCGCCAATCCAGAGCCTGTACCAACCCAGATACGAGGTGAACAGCATTTCCGTCATCACCGGGAATATTATCGGAAGCAGACTTAAAATCAGATATATGAGCAGGAGCAGGAACATTGTCAGCGAGCCGCTCTTGCAGAGCAGGGCTATCAGCGCGGCAAACGAGGCTAAAATCGCGAGCGGTACGAGTGTCAGCGCGTATGACGCTAAACTGATTAGCAGTTCGCCGATACTGAGCGCGCGCCCGAAAATCTGGTTCAATATTGAGCTGAACACAAAGATACCGGCAAGATACAGTGCGGCATAGGTCACGACCGCGAGTATCTTCGCCGCGTAGAGCTTCCATCTCTCTACCGGGCGGGAGAGCATTGCTTTCATCGTGTTTTCCGCGCCCTCAACGGTCAGCAGGTCGGTAACGCCCATGAACATAAGGAACGGTATCAGTATCCGAAGGAAAAACGACAGTATGCCCATCGGCCCTGACGGCAGCAGTGAGGTTAGGCTGAAGCCCGTAAAACTCTGCCTGCCCATAAGCCCGGTTATCAGCTGATCTAACGCCGTCCAGAGCGCGATAAACGCAAGCCCTATAAACAGAAACACGATATACTTCTTGCGCCGCATAAGTTTGCTCCACTCGTTGCGGTACGCCGCCCACAGAGCCGTCATACGCTCACCTCCCCGCGTGTTTTCGCCACCTGCGCCAAGAAGAAGTCCTCCAAGCTCGGGTAGGATGCCAGAACCGTCTCCATGCTCTCAACGCACAGCAGCCGACCGCCGTACATTATGGCGGCTTTTTGGGCGCAAATCTCTATTTCATGCGCCAAGTGCGATGAAATAAGCACCGCCGCGCCGCCGTCCGCCGCTTTTTTGACTACCTCGCGCACATATACCATGCCCTCGATGTCCAAACCGTTGGCGGGTTCGTCCAATATGAGCAGCTCCGGCTCGGACAGCAGCGCGAGCGCAAGCCCGACCCTCTGCCTCATGCCCAGCGAGAACGTACCCACGCGGTCGTTTTTATACTTGTCCATCTCGACAAGCCGCAGCATATCAAAAATGCGTTCATCGTCCACCGCCGGATAGAAACGCGCGGCGAGCTTTAGGTTCTGATACGCCGTCATATGCTCGTACAGGGCGGGGGCTTCGATAAGACAGCCCACCTTCCGCATTGCCCGCTCGTGGTTCTCGGATATGTCGATTCCGCAGATAAAAGCCTTGCCGCGAGTTGCGGGACACAGCCCCGTAATCGCTTTCATAGTGGTGGTTTTGCCCGAGCCGTTCGGACCGAGCAGTCCCAGTATCTCACCGGGGGCGAGCGCGAAGGTAATATCCTCCGCGCCGCGCCCGTTTTTATAGAGCTTTGTCAGATTCTGTAATTCCAGTACCATTCGTTATTCTCCGTCTTCTTCGGTATCGGTATCGACTTCATCGGTATTGTCTTCGCCGTCATTTTCGCCGTCTTCCAATCCGTCATCGGGTTCGCCGTTTTCTTCGCCGTTATTTTCGATGCCGCCGGAGTTGTCTTCATCCTCAACCGATGTGAGCTGCTCGACATTGACAGTAATAACATTACCCATAGCATCATTGTAAGATTGAGTATAAGGTACAGGTCTGTCATGTTCGCCCGGCCACATGGTCGTAATACTGTCCATGTTTATAGTGCCATTGGGGTTGAGCGTGAAGTATACGGCTATACTGCCATAATACTCATTACCCAGAATCCTTTTAATGTTCGCGGCGGTCAGCACCGATTCCGCGCCCGGGATGGGGCATAGGACTTCACTCGTTCCTATATCGGCGAAAGTCGCGTTAAAGCGTATATCAACGCTGTTGACCTCGTCAAATATATTCGTTGTTGTGACTGCCGCGTTAACGTCAATACTGAGCAGGTTGCCGTTATTGTCAACCTCCGCATCGCCGCGCACATAGTCGAGTTTAAGGGCTTTCAGTGGTATTGAGAGCGGATCCTGACTGTCATTGACGTAACCGTAGTCGGCGCGGGTGGCGGGGCGGTAGTCCGTCATTATGACCTCTTCGTCTTCAATGATGTAGTCTATTCCCGTGTTAGGGTCATACCATGTGCCATAGAATTTGCCGTCACGCCAATAATCAGATTCATTAGCTATCCGGGTTAATGTCTGGCGGGTTCTGGTTACATCAGCCATGCCGTTGCTGTCTATTCTTTTACTCTCATACACTCTCGTTTTACCGTCAAAACTGATAAGATTTTCACTATAGTGGTAACCGCTTCGCTGTTCAATCATCAGGTCGATACCCGCCTTGGCAAGAGCGGGGAGCTGATTGTCGGTCAGCGAGCCGCTGATTTTGCGGATTCCGTTCTCACTGCTCATGGTGACATTGTTCTTCAGGTCGCCGACAAGCGCGTCAAGCAGCAGTTCATAGAAGCGGAACTGCGCGGAGTTCCTGTCTTCGGCAGACAAACCGAACAATCCGGCGTTTGAATGACCGTAATATTCACCTGCTCCCGGGCTGATGTATGCCGTATACCACTGCGGACCGTCCTTGTCCTTGTATCCGCGATTGATGCTTAATACTCTACTGCTGTAGCTGAAACGGTAGTCGTCTTCTCCCGGTCTGCCGTTGATTTCCACCGAGCTGTCGCTGCCGATAGTATTTTTGCTGTAATTATCACTCAGCAAAACACCGTTGACGTGAATAGTTGAGGTCATTTCCACTGTCATATCTTTGCGAATCAGCGTGTCGAATATGGAGTTTTTCAGCGTATCATACGGTGAGCCGTAAAGCGCGGCGACAGCCAATGCGGCGGTCAGTATCACCAAAGCCACGGCGAGACAGGATACGCGGATAAGTTTGCTCTTTTTCATGTTAAAAATCATTCCTTTCTGTGCGGGGTTAGATTTGCGGGCGGACGAACGGCCGCCCCTACTGCCCATGGGATTGATTCTACTATAACAGGTCAATCTTACATCCGGGTTAAGGAATTATTAAGAAATTCTTACGATTTGAAAACCGTAGGGGCGGATGGCAATCCGCCCGTGGCGTAGGGGCGGCCGTTCGTCCGCCCGTGGATTCCCACGCACGGCGCGTCAGGGATTCCCACGCACGGCGCGTCAGGGATGCCGCGCCCTACGGCGGGACGCTGAGGACAGCGTCCCCTACAACATTCGCTTTAGGTACTGCCCCGTATACGAATTTTTGTTACGCGCAACCTCTTCGGGTGTGCCGACCGCGACAATCTCGCCGCCCTTGTGTCCGCCCTCGGGACCCAAGTCGATGATATAATCCGCCGTCTTTATAACGTCAAGGTTATGCTCGATGACAAGCACCGTGTTCCCCGATTCCACCAGCTTGTCCAATACCTCAATGAGCTTATGCACGTCCGCGACGTGCAGTCCGGTCGTTGGCTCGTCAAGGATGTAAATCGTTGAACCCGTGCTGCGCTTTGAGAGTTCCGTCGCCAACTTGACGCGCTGCGCCTCTCCGCCCGAGAGCGTCGTCGAGGGCTGCCCGAGCCTTACATAGCCCAGTCCCACCTCATACAGCGTCTCCAGTTTGCGCTTGATACGCGGCACGCTGTCAAAGAACGCCAACGCCTCTTCGCACGTCATATCAAGGACTTCGTGTATGTTCTTATCCTTGAATCGCACCTCAAGCGTCTCGCGGTTGTAACGCTTGCCCTTGCAGACATCGCACGGGACATAGATGTCCGGCAGGAAGTGCATTTCGATTTTAATCAGCCCGTCACCCGAACACGCCTCACACCGCCCGCCCCGCACGTTGAATGAGAAGCGTCCCGGCCCGTAACCGCGCATCTTAGAATCTAAAGTCTTGGCGAACAGGTCGCGTATCTCTCCGAAAAGCCCCGTGTATGTCGCGGGATTAGAGCGCGGCGTGCGCCCGATAGGGGACTGGTCGATGTCGATAACCTTGTCGAGCTGTTTAACGCCCTCCATCGCGTCATACGCGCCCGCGCGTGTCTTCGCGCGGTTTAGTTCGTTAGCGAGGTGTTTATACAGAATCTCGTTGACAAGGCTTGACTTGCCCGACCCCGAAACACCCGTTACGCATACGAATCTGCCGAGCGGTATCTCAACGTCAATGCTTTTAAGATTGTTCTCTCTCGCGCCGCGTACTATGAGCTTCTTGCCCTTTCCGTTGCGGCGTTTCTTAGGCACGGGGATTGCCCTATCACCTGATAGGTATTGCCCGGTCACGGATTCCTTGCAGGCGTAAATCTCCTCAAGCGTTCCCTGCGCCACGATATGACCGCCGTGTATGCCCGCGCCCGGCCCGACATCAATGATGTGGTCGGCATCGCGCATGGTATCCTCATCGTGTTCCACAACGAGCAGCGTGTTTCCGAGGTCGCGCAAGCGTTTCAGCGTCGCCAGAAGCCGCGCGTTGTCGCGCTGATGAAGCCCGATAGACGGTTCGTCAAGGATGTAAAGCACGCCCATCAGCGATGAACCGATTTGTGTCGCAAGCCGTATGCGCTGGCTCTCGCCGCCCGACAGTGTGCCTGACTGCCGCGACAGCGTGAGATATTCCAGTCCAACGCTTCTTAGGAATCCGAGGCGTTCGCGTATTTCTTTCAATATGCGGTCGGCTATAATTGTCTGCTGTTCCGTAAATTCGATAGTGTCGATAAAATCCAACGCTTCAGTGATGGCGAACGCCGTATATTCCGCTATGTTCAGCCCGCCGACCTTGACGGCGAGGCTCTCTTTTTTCAACCTCAGCCCTTTGCATTCAGGGCATGGCACGGGCGACATGAACTCCTCGATTTCGCGGCGCATGGAGTCGGATTGCGTGTCCCTGTACCGCCGCTCGAGATTTGTGACAATCCCCTCAAACGCCTGATTATACACGCCTTTGCGGAACTCTGTGCTGTATGTGAGCTTGATTTTCTCACCCTTAGTGCCGTGGAGGATAATATTCTGGATTTCCTCGGGCAGGTCGCATACGGGCGTGTTGATATTGAATTTATAATGCTTGGCAAGCCCGTCATAGTACATACGCCCGATTGTGCCGGGTTCGCTGCCCCAGCCGCTCGCAAGCACCGCGCCCTCGCGCAGTGATATTGAGCGGTCGATGACCCTGTCGGCATCAACTTTCAGTTTCGCGCCCAGTCCCGTGCATTTCGGACACGCGCCGTAGGGATTGTTAAACGAGAACATACGCGGCGTGAGTTCCTCGATTGAAACGCCGCAGTCCTCACAGGCATAGTTCTGCGAGAACAGTAAATCCTCCTCTTTGTCAACGGCGTTCACGATGACAAGCCCGCCCGCGAGATTTGAGGCGATTTCCACCGAATCCGTAAGGCGGCGGCGCACATCATCGTTGATAATAAGGCGGTCAACGACTACTTCAACGGTGTGTTTCTTGTTCTTGTCCAGTTTTATCGGCTCGGAGAGGTCATAAATGCTGCCGTCAACACGAACACGCACATAGCCGGAACGGCGGGCATCGTCAAACACCTTCTGATATTCGCCTTTACGCGCTCTTACAACGGGTGCGAGGACTTGAACGCGCGTCTCCGCCGGCATGGTGAGGATTTGGTCTATGATCTGGTCGATGGTCTGCTGATGTATGACCTTGCCGCACTTGGGGCAGTGGGGCGTGCCTACACGCGCCCACAACAGGCGCAGATAGTCATAGATTTCCGTTATTGTGCCGACAGTCGAGCGCGGGTTGCGCGAGGTCGTCTTCTGGTCGATGGAAATGGCGGGCGACAGACCGTCAATGCCGTCAACGTCCGGTTTTTCCATCTGTCCCAAAAACTGGCGGGCGTAGGCGGACAGCGATTCGACATAACGCCGCTGACCCTCCGCGTAGATGGTATCGAACGCCAATGACGACTTGCCCGACCCTGATAAGCCCGTCAGCACAACCAGCTTGTCCCTCGGAATTTTAATGTCGATGTTTTTCAGGTTATGTTCCCGCGCCCCGCGGACATGAATGAATTGCTGCATACGTGGTTCTCCCTAATGTATAAAATTTGTTCAGCGTTAAATCGCATAAGTCGTTTTTCTTCGGTAAATCCTAATCTTTGCAATAATTTACATGAAGCTGAGTTTGCCGATTGGGTTTCCGCAACAAGTATTTCAAAGTTTAATACAAAAAATGCGTAATTTACAATTTCGCTAACAGCCTCAAACGCAAATCCTTTTCCCCATTGTTCTGAGAGAAAAATATACGATATTTCTGTATACTCTCCATCGTGATGCGGGGTAAGAGAAACATTTCCTATAAATGTACCGTCCCTTTTTCTAACCGCCCAATAAACATCTTTTTCTGACGGATAAATCTGCTCTTTTATTCCTGTTTCAATATTTTCAGGGGATCTTGCACCGCCAAGATAATTCCATGCTTTTATATCTTTATATAACATTTTCAAATCATTTTTGTCATCTGCATTTATTGGCTTTACAAATAATCGCGGTGTTTCAATAATCATCAAGAAAACCTCCGTATTTATCATTTATAATAACAATCTTCTTCCCATTTTGCCGGATTTTCGTCAATGTACTGCCATATTCTTTGGTAATCGGTTTCGTTTCGGATAACGTGGTCGTGATATGAACGCTGCCACAATGAAAATCCGATTTGCCGGGATACGCCGGATTTGAATCCGCGAACGATATTCCCAATGGTTGCGGGAACGGGGCGGGGGATGTGTACGGGAACGGGGTGGGGGATGGTTACGGGAACGGGGCGAGCAAGCGCGCCCCCTACATGGGTCGTTGCGTTCGTAGGGGCGCCGCTTGCTGCGCCCGTTATAACATCAACCATTCGCCCCGTTCCGTCCAACGCTCGCCCCGTTGTACCCGTCCCTTCCATCGCGCCCGCCGCGCAATCCACCGTATTCGCCCCATTTTCCGTAATCACAATAATGCAATGCACATGATTCGGCATAACAACGAACACATCAATAAATACATTATCATAATGCGATGGTATATTTTCAATTTCCCGTTTTACAATAACACCATATTCTGATAATTGTACCTGCGGCGCGATGTGGACACCACGCCCTACTATTTCTCCCAACATCTCATGTTTGTCTTTAACGCATATCGTAACAAAATACGCGCCGTTCTGCGAATAATCATATCCTTTTAACCGAGGGTGTCTTCTGACAGGCAACTCTCTCATTTTTTCCCTTCCGCCCTCAGCGTGATAATCCTATCCCTGAGCATTGCGGCGTATTCAAATTCGAGCATCTTTGACGCTTCCTTCATCTCTTTCTCAAGCCGCTCTATTAACGCCCTGCGCTCTTTATCGTTCTTGGGTTCGACAGTCCTGCCCGTATCGTCCGTCTCCTTGGACATCTCCAAAGTATCCCTAATACTCTTAATAATCGTTTTCGGCTCAATGCCGCGTTCGGTGTTGTATGCAACTTGAATTTCGCGGCGGCGGTTCGTCTCTTCGATGGCGCGGCGCATTGAATCCGTCACGCGGTCGGCGTACATGACGACCCGCCCGGATGCGTTCCTCGCGGCGCGTCCTATGGTCTGAATCAGCGATGTCTCATTGCGGAGAAAGCCCTCTTTGTCAGCGTCAAGAATCGCTACCAAGCTGACTTCCGGCAAGTCCAAGCCCTCGCGCAGAAGATTTATACCCACAAGCACATCGAAAACGCCCAGTCGGAGTTCGCGTATGATGTCCATGCGCTCGATGGCGGTTATGTCGTGGTGGATATATCTCACTTTTATCGTCATTTCCTGTAAGTAGGTCGTCAAGTCCTCCGCCATGCGTTTGGTGAGCGTTGTTACCAAAACGCGCTCCTTTTGCGCTATACGCCCGCGAATTTCATCTAAAAGGTTGTCGATTTGCCCCTCAACGGGGCGCACGTCCACCTCCGGGTCAACAAGCCCTGTCGGGCGTATGACCTGCTCCACGATTTGCCCCGAGCGTTCACGCTCGTATGGGGCGGGAGTTGCGGATACATAGACGACTTGGTTGATTTTCTGCTGAAATTCCTCGAAGTTCAGCGGCCTGTTGTCATACGCGGACGGCAGGCGGAATCCGAAGTCCACCAGCATATTCTTTCTCGACCTGTCTCCCGCGTGCATACCGCGCACCTGCGGCACGGAGACGTGGGACTCGTCAATGATAAGCAGAAAGTCATCGGGGAAGTAATCGAACAGCGTATACGGCGTTGCTCCGGGTTTGCGCCCCGACAGCACGCGCGAATAGTTTTCAATACCGCTGCAAAAACCCAGCTCGCGTATCATTTCAAGGTCATACATCGTGCGCTGTTTTATGCGCTGCGCTTCTATGAGCTTGCCCTCTTCCTCGAAATGCCTGACACGCTCGTGCATTTCGTCCTCGATGTCGCGCAGATACGGCTCGCCCTTGCTCCCCGCAAGCCCAA
>WRJE01000021.1 GCA_009782385.1 Oscillospiraceae bacterium
TGTTAAATCACAATATTATTGAAATGAGGCGAATATTATGAAAAAGCGATATTCTTTCGGAAAGAAGCTAACTGTGTGTATGCTTGTGCTTCTTCTTGTCATGCAAAAAGGAATTTTCGCCGTTTATATGCTGCGGCCTGACAATGCCGCTTTGGCTTACAGCGAGTCTTCTAATTTGGCGGATTTTGTCGACCACATCGAGGTGTTTGATTCCGGCGGCAGCCCGGCAAATGGGATTTTTGCTATCGGCGATACATATACTTTCTGTATTTACTTCGCGGAAACGAGTCCGGACTTGCAGTTAGGGTATGATGGCGGCGGTTATCTGACGTTCCAGCTCCCGCCGGAAATATTAATAGTTTCCCCCGTATCCAACGAGCCTATCCTTCTCGCCAAAGGAGATACCGGCGGATATTATTCGATTACTACCGGCGGACTTGTCACGGTTAGTTTCTTGCCTGTTGACAATGATGGTAATGACATCTCCCCCATAAACTTTATCGACAAGTATTTTAACGTGTCGTTTATGCTGAAAATTGACGCGGAATTAAAAGCTGATACTACTGTCGGCGGCATTCCGTTCGGGGATAAGAATATCTATGTATCCCAAGTTCTTACTTCCCCTCCCAAAATGAATGTCACGAAAAGTTCCGAATATGTCAGCTTAAACCAAACCAATGAAACTGTTAACTACACAATAACCATCGAAGCCCCGGCAGGCAACTCATCGGCAAGTCCGAAAAATTTAACAAATATCGTTCTTGCTGATATTCCAACCATAAGCGCGACTAGCGGCATCGCCACGGATGATGTGATTACCTCTATCGTCTGTAAAAACGGTTCAACAACCTTAGACCCGGAAATAACGTGGACCGGCGGTAAACTTAACTTGGATTTCGAGGATTATGAACTACCCCCGGGTCAAACGATTACCGTTACATATACCTTGGATATTAACAAACTGATTGAAGAGTATAACGATAGAAATTCGAGCAAACTCAGTAACCTGCAATATAACTTTGATGTTGCCAACGCCGTATCGGTATCGGCGGACAGTGCAATGTCCGTCAGCAAGTCGGCTACAAGAACTGTGTCCCGCTCGTTCCTTAGCAAAACCAACAATGTTGGGTCAACCACTAACCCGAGCAGCATAACATGGACGGCGACAGTCGGCACAAACAAGAAGGATAAGTTAAACGGCAATACTATAACAGATACTTTGACCGTTTCCACCAGCCAAGCCGTAACAATGCCGACACCTGCACAAGTGACGGTTAAACTATATGACACCAGCGGCTCTCTTATCTCTACCATCACCGATGGCACCGGCGTGACAGTTTCAGGTAAAACTATTACTTATGACGTACCCTCCGGCGGCACAGATGTTTACAAGGCTGAACTCATCTATACAGTTGGAAACACCAATCTGACTGCTATTGGTTCGGTAACCTATACAAACACGCTGTCTTACAAAGGGGTTACAAAAGTCGATACGGTAACGTCAACTCTGGCTGAAGCTGTTGTCACAATCCCCGGCCCAACCGGATTCACAAAAACCTCGGCTCATGTAAAATACAGTGACACCGGGTGGAAAGCGGCGGACGGGACAGACCATAATTTCTATGTGGACTACACCGTTAACTTTACGATTCCGGGGGATCTGGGGAACAGAGACCGCCCAATATTCCTGCGCGATGTCATTGACACGGCAAGCGCGGGCGGAAGGGTCGATGTGGATCTCAGTTCAATAACCGTCACTTCCGGCGGCTCGGATATGCCTTACTGGGCAAGAACCAATACTGCCGGAGATACCCTTTATATATGCTTCTCCAATCCTGATTCCGCTCTGCTGGACTGGGGTTACGCTGTCTCAAAAACGGTAACGGTTACATACAGGCTGTGGCTTACCGAAGCTATAGCACACGGAATCAAATCGGGCAAGAGCTTGCTGAATACCGCTACTATAAGAACGGGTACGTCCTACACAGGCGGCACAGACTTAGCAACCACAACCGCCACCGACTATTGGCCGGTGAGAAAAAGCGGTACGGTTTCGGCGGACAGCGATTTTGTGTTCGATTTTGTCGTAACGATTGAGTCAAACGAAACCCAAACAGAATATAATACCGGCGCACCCAAGTTCACGGATAAGTTTAATGAAGGACCCGGCACTAAATACTTGGAATATGTCCCCAATTCATTCAAAGTCTATGACAAAACCAGTAGTATATCGTATCCCGTCACCGATGCTAATTTAGATTTAACTGATCCGGACGCTATTAAAGTGGCTGACTTCAGAACCATAATCTCTACCGCGAATTATGTTCAGGGGCATATTATCGAGGTGCATTATCAGCTGCGGATAAAATCGGCGTTAGAAACAGATGCCTATAATAACGCTCCATTGGCTTTCACAAATACCGCCGCAATTTGGGAGAACAGCTTTAACGCGGAGTTTGCGAGTACAGCCGCAGTCACTTATAACCCCAGACCTCATGTCAGCAAGACAATGGATCCCACGGGCAGCGGTTCGGCTACGTTCGATGTGGAAATCATAATCAACCCGAACCATTTGGATTTGAATCCGGGTAAACCAACAATTACCGCCTATGATGTTATGAGTGCTAACCTCAGCTTCTACCGCAGCACACTAAAAGTGGATAGTTGGAATGGCAGCACTTGGGTTAAGGTGGCAGACAACGACTGGAAAGTCGAAGTCAAGGGTAAAACCAACGAGCTGATATTCGAGCTTCCAAACAACATACCCATAAAAATTACATATTCGGTGTTTAACGTAACTCCGAAGGGTCAAGCGAAAGACGTTACGAATTATATTTCGGTATACGGGTATTCAGACACCGCCGCCAAGAACGCTTATGTCGTCAATCAAACAAATGCCTTTGCCGGAGGCTCAAGTCTGGACGTGTATATAACAAAGCGCGACAAGTCAAATGACGGACTTCTCAACGATGCTAAGTTTGAGTTATATGTCAGCTCCACATCAGGCGATCTTATATACGGCAACAAAAAATTCAGCAAGGTGACGGAAGCGGTAAGAGACACCGACGATGGCGTTTATATGTTCAAGAATCCGCGTATCGGCGCGTTTGCAAGCGATATTTATCTTATAATAGAAACACAAATACCTAAGGGTCATGTAGTGCTGACCCCTCCCGATAACTACACGTTCTTTGTTCTGGGATTGGAATCTGCTTGGATTGGTATGACTGAAGCTGTTGCAATAAGCGATAATCTCGAGATTTACAATATGCCTTTCGTACCGTCAACACCAACACCGACACCCGATATTTCGTACCCGCCGGGCGGTCCTCCGCCTTCTCCAACCACCGAGTCTTTATCACCTTCCCCAACCCCTGATGATGAAACCCCCGCTCCGACAACAACTCCTGATGAAACTACCACAACCCCTGATACCACCCCCGATGTGACCCCCGATTTTACCCCCGAGACACCCTACATAACACCGTTCGATGAAACTATACCTACTCCCGAACCACAGTCGTACACCGTTCCCGATTATGATACGCCCGAGTATCAAGAACTGGTTGAGAGCTTCACAAACGGTATTCCTCCCGTTGAACCCGGACATAGAGTTGAATACATAGACGATGAACACTTCTTTGAGTTTGACGGTGATGTACCCCTCGGCGAGTGGCATTATGACCCGGATTTAGACGAATGGATATTTGACGAGTTCATACCGTTGGGTGCGCTGCCGCAGACCGGAAACAAGTTGCCGTCTATAGCGTGGACACTGTTGTTACTGGCAGGAAGCCTGATACTGTTCGGACTGCACGTCAGAATACGTGTATCACAGAGAAATGGTTAAGAAACTGCTGAAATTCTTTGTCTTTGTGGGACTGCTGGCAGGGCTGGCAGTTTCACTGCTGACAAACTTAAAGCTGATAAGAGACCGGAATAAAAAACCGGTCTCTAATTCACCTCGCGGAAATCCGGCGCGTCCGGCAAAAGCAATAACATACAAGGGATACAAAGCTAACCTTAAAGAACCTAGGAAGCCTAAAGAGCCCAAAGCTCCAAAAGAACCAAAGGAGAAGAAACCTCGCGTATCGCTCTTTTCTCAGGTGCTGATAACGGCGGGCATATTGATTTTCATTGCCGCTGGCGGCATTGGCGCGTACAGCCTTGCGGATGATTACTTAGCAAGCCGCCGCGCACAGGGTGTTCTTGATGAATTTATGTCTCAGATAGTATTTCCGTCTGTGCAAGACGCGGTGGCAAGCACCCTTGAAAACCCTTCCTCATATGAAACTCTGCATATATTGGAAGATTTACCGGATATTTACCTTGATTTTTCAGTTTCAGAACAAGAAGAAGTCGCGGCAACAGCCGCGCCTACCCCCAGACCCAACTATGCCGCAATAGGAATATTATCAATACCGAAACTCAAACTGGAACTTCCCGTACTGGACGAATGTGACGACCGCAGACTGAAGGTTTCCGTCTGTATGTACTTGGGGTCTGCCGATGGCAGTCCCCGGCGAATGGTAATAGCCGGGCATCGCTATAACAGTCATTTCGGCAGGCTTCACAAACTGGAAACGGGCGAAGAGGTTCATTTCACAGGATTGGACGGCGTGAAGTACAGCTATAAAGTTACGGGACAGGAAGATATATCAGCAATAGACCAAAGAGCGTTGGCAAGCGGTGATTGGGATATTACGCTGTTTACGTGCAACTATAACGGCACAAGACGCATCTTGGTACGTCTGAAAGCACAGGAAAACGCAGAATAATTGCTAATTGCTGAATTATAATTGTTAATTGTTATCTGTTAATTGTTAATTACTCAACCCGTCCCCAGCTTTTTTCCCTTTTATAATTAGATATTATACGGTACAGCGATGACAGTCCGATACCAAGCTCCTTCGCGGCGCGGCGTTTGCCCTCGGTGGTGTTGCCGTAGACGCTGAGGAGTGCTTCTATGCGCGTATAAGTGTATTTGTATCTGTCACGGCGCAGAGATACCTGCCGTCCCGCCGCAAGCGGGACGTGTTCGACAAGACTGCCGTTACAGTCTGAAACACTCTCGCGGACAATTATTTCCATATCGCGCAGGTTCTGTGTCCATTCATGTCTAAGCAGATACCGCCAAAAATCCTCGGAAAAATCCTTTATCTTTTTGCCGTATAGCTTATTATATTTATCCAGATAATATCTTGCAAGCGGCGGTATATCATCGGATCTGTCGCGCAGCGGCGGTATAAAAATGCTCATAAGTGAAACGCGCGAAAAAAGCTCGTATATATAGCGTCCAGTCTCAGCCAGCGTCTTGATTTCCGGCGTTGCCGAAAAGCAAAGCCGCGCTGTTATGTCATAATCGCCCAATTTCTTATGGCGTATAATGTTCAATACCGTTTCCTGCCCCTCGGGATTCAGCGTGTCAAGCCCATCAAAGAACAACGTTCCCGCGCCCGCGTAGTAACGGCAAAGCTCGGTATCGGCTAACAGCGTTTCGAGTTCTCCCGCTCCCGGGCGGCAGTCAATCGGTCTGAACGGGCGGTCACTTCGCAGTGATTGAGAATGCAGAACCCGCGCAAAGGATTCTTTCCCCACTCCGGTCTCTCCAACAAACAGCACCGCCGCGTTAACGCCGGACAGGCGCGCGATTCTTGCGTTAACCTCCTGTATAGCCACACTTGCATAGGGGAGTTGTGACGGATTGTCACCGGCCTCGGCAGTTATCGGACTGAAACAGAACAGCGCACCCGCTATCTCCTCGCCTTGATAGACGGGGTAGATGCGAACAACACCCGGAGTATCCATAATCTTCAACTGCTCGCCGTTCTGCCGCACACCGTCTGTAAGCGCGGCAAGAACCGACTCACTGCCGCCGTAATCATAATCCCAGAGCTCCAACTCTTCGCCCAACTGATTAACATACGCGGCTTGTCCGTTACGGTTCAGAAGCACAGTTGGCTGCGGCAGCGCGTCAAGTATACCGCAAATCAAATCCATTTCCATTTTTTGATAATCCAACAAAATCACCCCTTAAGGAGAATTAAAGATGACAGCAAAACTAAAAGCTATAATATACTCACTTGGCGTACCCGCCCTTTACCTGCTGGCACAGTTTGTCGCTCTCTTTATCGTATTGTTTTATATTCTCATGTCTTCAATCGCTAACGGCACAATTCCTATCGATGAGTATGAAATACTCAGATACATTAATGATGAATTAATGGAAATAACGATTGCCAATACGCTGCCCATATTATTGATAACGGGATTAATTTTCTTGTTGATAATCTTTATACTCCATATTAAACGCCCGCTACAGTTAATCAAAAATATGGGCATGATGCGGGACATCAGCGCAAAAACACTTTCACTCTCCGCGCTTGCCGGATTCTTTTTCAATATCTCATGTCAGGGCATAATCGGAGCTTTACCTGTACCTGAGAGCTGGCTCGAAGCCAATGAGGTAGTTACCGAATCACTAATGGGCGGCAGTATTCTGTTTTCTGTTCTAATAGTTACGTTTTTTGCTCCGTTTATCGAAGAAATCGCCTTCCGCGGTTTTACCCAGCGCATTCTGCATACATCATTCCGCCCTTGGCTTGCTATAACGGCGCAAAGCATCGTTTTTGCCGCCATTCATTTCGGCGGCTACTATCTGCAAATGATTTACGTTTTCTTTACAGCTCTGCTTATCGGTTATATTTATTATAAAACCAAGAATTTCTGGGCGGCTTTCGCCTGCCACGCGGCATATAACGGCGCAAACTTCGTTGTTAATGTTATTCTCTACCTTCTGTTGGGTGAAGACGGAGAACCCGGACTTTGGCTTTTATCGGCAATGGCAATCGGCGGAGCGGTGCTTGCCATATTGGTTGCGCGTGTTATCGAGAACCGTCAAAAAGAAACCGTATAGCCCGTGTACATTATCGACCTGAACTCGTCACCCGAAATGATAAGATGATCCAACAGCTTTATTCCCACTTGATTAAGTAAATTTTTAACCCTTTCAGTCGTATTTATATCTTGTTTGCTCGGCTCAAGTTTCATGTTCAGGTGGTTATGCGCGATAACAACATACGGCACTTCCAACAGGAGAGCTTCTCTCATTAAATCCCCTAAGTCAAAGACGGCGTTCCGAACAGTACCCGTACCTATTTCCTTTAGTCCTTTCATGTTGTAGCCGCTGTCAAGGCAGAGCATATAGAAATGTTCGCGTTCCGCATCTGCTAACACGTTCTTAAACAACCCCGCCCACGCTTCCGGGTCGGGGTATGTTTTATCCCCGCCGGATTGCAGCCGGGCGTATCTGCAAATATCTTTTATAAGTCGAAAGGCGGCGGCAACGCTTTCCTTAGCACCGTCAATTCTCATAATACATTCGGGCGGAGCGGAAAGAATGTTTGAAACGCTCCCGAACTCTCTAAGCAGTTTGTGAGCCAAATGGTTAACATTTCCGCGCGGAATCGCGCCGAAGAGAACAAGTTCAAGCACTTCATGCTCGGAAAACGATGACAGACCTGTTTCCAAATAACGTTTGCGCATCCTTTCACGATGCCCGGCGTGTACGTTCTCACCCAAAGCTCTGTCACCACCTTTTATGAAGCAAACCGAATTAGTCCGAAGAAATTACATTACTAAAAATTATAACTTTCTTCGTAAACAATGAACATAACTTCATCTTTTATTGTGTATATCAGAATAGACCCGTCTTCATACGGCTCTTTCGGATTATTCACTTTCCAGTTAGAAAGTTCATACAAGTCTCCGATTTCTTTAGCTTCGGTTTTATGTTTGCCGGACGAAAACGTGAACCACACCGCGCCTTTAGTGTCAAGAGTGCGTTTCGTTGGCAGGAAACCATCGCTAAACATCCAAGTTTCATCGTTTGTTTCGTCCCAATATCCCGATGTCTTTCCGCCGGCGAATAACAACTGATTAAAAGGGATTCCCTTGTCATCTAATCCTCCGTTGACTTCCAGTTTGTTCCCCGGCATTACCTGCGACTGGCTCACCTTTGCTCTGATTACCTCTAATCCCGAGTCAATGCCCGCGTTCAGCTCATACAAATCTATTTGACCGTTCGGTAAAAGTTTATAGCCGTAAATATTAATACCTGACAGTGAGATTATCGGATCATGGGGAGTAAAATGAACACCAAACATCTTTTCGTTCCACCAGAACAAACCGTCAGCCACGTCCGTTCTTTTTTCGGTAATAACTCCGGCAGCGTCAACCTTATTTTTCAGCGTTATTCCTTTACCGGCGTGAGCCCCAAGTCCAATCCCTTTGATTGGCTTGTCTAAAAGATTGCCGTACATCAGCGCATCGTTTCCAAGCCACGATGACTTGACATCCCTGACATACAATTCATTCAGTTTATAAGTTCCCGAATCCCTGTTGTTCGCGGCGACAATGGTAATAACCGCGTTGGTTGTAACCGTCCCGGGTACAACATTTATCAGCATACAATAGCTTTCGCTCTGTGACGGGAACTCGTTGTTCCACTCAAACCATCTCTCCCTTATATCCCCCGGCGCGGAAGTGTGGAATATTCGGGTCTCCGCGTTTGTATATTCGCCGTAAACCGGGCTAAACGCCCAATAAGTGATATAGTTGTTAAACTGCGTCCAATTCTGAATCCCTGCCGCCCAAGAACCCGCCATTTGACGCTCGGTATACTTAATCATATCATTCCATGTGTTATACGCAACGCCGTCAATTAAAATGCCGCTTGCGAAGATATTGCCTCGCTTAACACCTGTCTTGGAATTAACTTTCTCGGCTGTAACAATATTATTTTTCGCGTCAACGACCGCAACGATAATGTCGCCCTTTTTCAAAGTTGTACCGTACTCAAACGTATCGACCTTAGCGTTGTTGACACTGACAGGAGTTATGCCGTCCAATCCCCTGAATGTCACAGTGCCGTCATTATAAATCTCCGTGACGGTCAAAGCCCTGTAGTTTAGATAAAATACCTCGTTATAATAATTCGTGTTCCCGTATGTGACAGCGTAGGCATACGACCAGTTGCCTATCGAATCCCACTTGTTGTTCTTGTTGTATCCGCCGCCGAAACCGTAGTTTGTATACGCGCCTCTCATCTGTTCGGAGTGAACGCCTACCCCCGTATAGAGAGTGTTGGAGGGAGTTCGCGGAATCTCCGCGCACGCGGCATCATAAAGCACTTTGTTCAGTGTGCCATCGTTATACATCGGCAACGATACAACATCCGTGGTATACACAGGTTCGGCTTTCGCTCCGCTCGCCGCCCTGTACAAGCCCTCGTTTACTTTAACGGCTTTTAGTTCAACAACACGTCCCAAAAG
Source organism: Oscillospiraceae bacterium (assembly GCA_009782385.1). Lineage (GTDB taxonomy): Bacteria > Bacillota > Clostridia > Oscillospirales > UBA929 > WRMG01. The sequence goes on from WRJE01000021.1 coordinate 9,333, forward strand.
CGCGACAGGCACAACATCGTCATCCGGTGTTTCAAATCTGAACACCGTCATATTCGGCTTGCCGTCGTTAACTCCCACACCCTCGATAAGCACGCTCCTGTTGTAATTGTTGACCTCGTTCAAGCTCGCGTATTTCGTGCCGATTACTTTTCCGGTTATTGTAACGGTTTGCTCTTCAACGGCTTTGTTGAACGCGCTCTCTTTCAGTGTTATATTCTGTTTGCTGTATGTGCCGTTGTTGTTTCTGCTCAACATAGGGGTATTGACGGCGGCATACAGCATAGACGCTACTTCCTCGCGTGTCGGATAGTAGTTTTCAACCGCGTCATCGAGCTTTATATCATATATTCTCATTATATTGTCGGTTCTTGCAATCCAATCAACGCCGTTTCTGTCGTTCGGTTCGACCCCAAGCAAACTTATAAGCATTGCGTTTACTATGTTAACGGTAACGGGCGTGTCAGGCTCGAATAATCCTGTTGTGTCGTCTCCCTCGACAATGCCCACGCGATAAGCGTAATTAATCGCGCCGTTAGCCCAGTGGGTCTTCGGCACGTCCGGAAATCGCTGCTCACGGGCGTAATCGGCGGCAAACAGCGTATTAAGGTCAAGTTTATTGGGATTCCCGCCGACTTTTACAACGGCGACAAGCGATATGACATACGCCTTTGTAAATGTCCCCTTAGGCTCGAACTTGCCGCCCGAACCTTGAAATACGTTAAGCCCGTCAGAGTGTATGCTGAGGTCAAGCACAGCCTCTCTGTGCTTTAGGCTGACCTCGTCCCAGTCGCTGTAAATCCCTCTGCCGACAGTGTCTGAGTAAGCGGCAGACGCGGTGGCATTAATAAATAGTATAAATACCAAAGTTAACGCAAGCACTTTTTTCTTCATAGCTGCCTCCCCATAACACGCTTCCATTCCTCTATTTCTTTGTGGTTTCCGCCCAAAAGCACGTCAGGCACAGGCATATCCATCCAAACGCCCGGACGTGTATATTGAGGATGTTCAAGATACCCTTGGACATAATGGCTCTCCCGCTCAAACCCCTCTTCATCCGCAAGGACACCCGGAATCAGCCTTGCCGTTGCGTCAACGACCGCTTGGGCGGCGATTTCGCCGCCTGTAATAACAAAATCCCCTAGGGAAATTTGCTCGTCAACGCACTTTTCTATAAAACGCTGATCGATTCCCTCATAACGCCCGCAAACAATAATAATATGCTCGAGCTTGACTAATCTCTTGGCGGTGTCCTGCGTAAATCTTTCTCCCTGCGGAGACATCAGTATAACGCGCCCGTTGCCGCGATTCTCTTTTACGTACTCAAGGCAGTCATAAAGCGGCTGCGCCATCATAACCATGCCGTGTCCGCCGCCGTATGGGTAGTCATCCACCTGCTTTTGCCTGTTGGCGGTGAAGTCGCGTATCTGGTGCGCCTGTATGTCAAGATGTCCCCGCTTAATGCCGCGCCCGACTATACTCGCCGTAAGCATCGGCATTATTTCCTCGGGAAACAACGTCAAGATGTCAAAACGCATAATTATTCAACTGTTTTTGCTCGCTCTACGGCGAACTCCATCTGCGCGTCGCCGCCGAAATACAGCAGTTCTTTCATTTTGTCATCAAGGGCTTTAAGTGTTGCCGGAGGCGCGTTTGAGGTAACCTTCAACTCCATGGCTTTCTGGAATACATTTAACGACCACAGTGTCATTTCTCCGAAAAATCCATCGGGTTCTGCCGGGAATATTCCCAGAGCGGCGAGCCTTTTCTGCATTGCAAGCACGTTATCTGAGCGGACACCCTTATTTATTGTTTTACTCGTATCAAGTGCGCCAAGCATATCCGCCGCATACGGTATACCCTCGGAAATAATCTCAAAATCGGGGACAATCCCGATTTCCTCATATGATTTGCCATCGGCAAGAAATACTTCATACGCTGTAATAATAGCAACCGAATCGTCAATAAGCCCGAAATGGAACTGACTGCGCGCCTTGCCGGCAGTGGTCTGCCCAACGACCTCCGCAAGTCCCAATGCCTTTAAGCTGCCCGCGAGAACCTCCGCCGCGCTTGACGAATACTCATTAACCAACACGACTATCTTGTCCGGCATCCATTCCGCCGCACCAGATGACACATAGGATTCCGTTTCACCGCTGTTAACCAGCTCAAACAGCGTAACATCTTTTTCCTCCACCATATAATCCATTATATAGTGCAATACTTCGGCACTGCCACCCGGATTGTCTCTCAAGTCAATGATAACGGAACTTACGCCATTGTTCATAAACTCGTCATACGCAATTACAAAATCCACGTAATCCATAAAACCGCCGAACCGTGAAATGCTTATGACTCCTACGCCGTCTTCAATATAGCCGTATGTAACATTCGGCGAACTGATAGCGCGGCGTTCCACCTTAAATTCAAGCCTGCCAGTGTTTTGTCGCAGTATGCCAAGCGTGACCTCCGTACCCGGGTCGCCGCGTACAAGGTCAATTATATCGTCAACGGGCATCAGCGACACGTCCGTGCCGTCAACCGACATGATTACATCGCCTGTTTTCATGCCTGCTTCGGCGGCGGGACTGCCGCGATAGACTTGTCCCGTTATAATACCGAAAGGACAATTCATGTTTACCGTAACGCCGATACCGACATAGGTTGCGCCCCTCGGGAACGCATCGTCATATTTCTCTTTCGGCAGATACATGGAGTATATGTCCAGTTTAGAAAACATCGCGTCCACAAGCCGCATAAACAACTCGGGGTCGTCTTTGAGTATTTCCTCAAGCGCGTCAAAAAGCGGATATGTATCTTTTTCCTTGTATTCAAGGCTGTAATCCGCTATATAGTCGCTGATTTCATACGCTTTGTATGTATAATCATCCGCTAATTCCTGCCATATCGAAGCCACCGCAGGGGCGGCAAGCGCGGCACACAGTAAAACAACTAAAACCAATGCTGTTAACTTTTTCATTATGTTCTCCTTTGTATTTTATCATCTTTGCTAATTATATCCTAAACAACCGCACAATGCAATGAAAAATTTTTCCTACATTTTCTCCGGTGCGGTTATCCCCAGCAACGTCAACCCGCTTCTTAGTATATTTCTGACAGCGTGGCAGAGCGCGAGCCTCGCGGCAAGCGTTTCAGTCTCCGCGCCCCTAAGTCTCACGGCATTATAAAAACTGTGGAAGCAGTTTGCAAGTTCGGTCAGATAAGCGTTTATACGAGACGGTTCATAGTATTTCGCCGCGGCTAATATCTCCTCAGGGTACATCGCAATCTGCTTGATAAGCCGCCGTTCCGCCTCATGCGCGAGCAAAGAGCCATTGGTCTTGGGCGGCGGCGCGTTTTCGCCTTCAAGCAGTTTAAGCATACTCGTAATCCTCGCGTGGGCGTATTGCACATAATACACCGGATTCTCCGAATCCTCACGCAGGGCAAGGCTCATATCAAATTCCAAATGAGCGTTAGCCTGCCGCATATTAAAGAAAAACCGCACAGCGTCTTTTGAAAGTTCGTCTAACAAGTCACCCAGTGTGAGCGTTTTACCTGTGCGTTTAGATGCCTTTATAACCTCGCCGTCCCTAAGGAAACTTACCATTTGAACCAGCACAAAATGCAATCTGTCCGGGTCAATGCCCATTGCCGCTATGCTTGGCTTAAAACGCAATGAGTGACCGTGGTGATCTCCGCCCATCACGTTTATGCAAATATCGAACCCCCGTTTTATAAACTTGTCACTGTGGTATGCTAAATCGGGTACTATATATGTGTAATGACCGTTGGATCTGCGTAGCACAAAATCCTTGTCACATCCCAATTCTTCGCCCTTGAACCACAACGCGCCGTCCTTCTCAAAGGTATATCCGCGCTCTGTCAGCATTTTGACGGTATCATCGACATAACCTGATTTGTAAAGCTCGCTTTCGGCAAACCAACGGTCAAAACGTATGCCGTAACGCTCCAAATCAAGTTTCATGCGCTCAACGGCCTGCGGCAGCACAAACTCAATCAGCTCTTGCTCCGTGACCTCGCGCTTGCCGGTTTTTTCATAGTAAGCACGGGCAAAATCCTTTATATAGTCCCCGTGATAGCCGTCATCGGGAAATTCAACCGATTCATCAAATATTTGCTCATATCTGGCGGCGAGAGAACGCCCCATAACCTCAATTTGATTACCTGCGTCATTAAGGTAAAACTCGCGGCTAACATCATAGCCCGCCGCGCTTAACACCGAAGACAGCGTGTCCCCTAGAACGCCGCCTCTGGCGTTGCCTATAGTCATCGGACCGGTGGGATTGGCGGACACAAACTCAACTAACACGCGCTGCCCCTTGCCGAGGTCAACGCGCCCGTAATCCGCGCTCTCGGCGGCTTTCAGCACATCGCCGTACCAGTTGTCGCAAAACTTCACGTTGATAAATCCCGCGCCCATAACCTCCGGAGCGGTAAAGTAACCGCCGTTCATGTCCATGCGCTCTATGACAGCCCCGGCTATTTCGCGCGGATTCTTTTTAAGCGCGCGAGCCGCCTGCATGGCAAAAGACGATGACAAATCGCCGTGAGTTAAATCCTTGGGTATCTCTATCAAAGGCTCGCCCGCCCCAACAGATAAAACGCCGTCACCGACGGCGTTATTATAAGCCTTTTTTATTATTGCGGCTAACTGTTCTTTCGCCTGTTCATAAAGGTTATTGTACATTTTTAACCTCGATTATAAAATTATTGTCTCCGGTATATCTGTTCTCAACCTCGATGGCATACTCGACATCTATATGTCCGCCCTGTTCCGTAATTTTCGCGTCCACTCTTTTGGCGTTAACGCCTACAGCCATACCGCCAATCTCGCCCATGTCATAATATGAGAGGTGTCTGAAGCCGTTCTCGAAAACCATTTCCGAGAAAATATCGCCCGTGCGCGTTAATGTAACGCGCCCCCGCTCAACTTTAAGTGTGGTTTCCGTATTTGACATTCCCGTGAGTGTTCCTTCACGGTACGTGATATAAACATCGCCGTTTTTTTGATACAGCTTCCCCGGTGTGATAAGTTCGATAGTTTCATCGCTCTCCCACTCCGGTGAATACTGGCTGCTTTTTATATTTAGCACTACATCTTGCACTTACCACTCACGCCCCTCACAACGTATTGTAGCACTAAATTCCGCCGATGTCTACCCTCTCAACTAAACCAATCGTGGTGTCTCGCAATAAAATTTTAGCCAGCTCCCAAAATTTCTCCTCGTCATCGGTGACAAGGAATTTCTCTTTACCCTTCTTATCACTCTTTTCCGCAACGCTTTCCAGAGTTTCCGCAACAGCTTCCCCCGAATTGATAAGCGTTACACCATCGCCCATATAATCCGCTATCACATCGGTCAGAAGCGGGTAGTGTGTACAGCCCAGAATCAATGTGTCAACGCCCGCCGCTTTCAGCGGCGCGAGATATTCAGCGGCAACTGTTTCGATAACTGTGTCCCCCCTGTTGAATCTGCCGTTTTCAACTAACGGCACAAACAGCGGACACGGCACGCCGAACACTTTAATCTCGCTGTCCAATCGCGCTATGCCGCGCTCATAAGCATTGCTGGACACCGATGCTTTTGTGGCTATCAGCCCCACGCGCTTATTCCTCGTGGCTCTGACTGCTTGTGTACAAGCGGGTTCAACAACACCTAAAACAGGTATGGGTGAAATCCTTGTCAGTTCATCGAGCGCAACGGTACTGACCGTGCCGCAAGCAATAACTAACGTGCTTATATCATACCCGAAAAGAAACCGCGCATTCGCCAAAGCAAACCGCGTTATAACCTCGCGCCCGCGTCCGCCGTATGGCACTCGCGCGGTGTCGCCGAGGTAAATTATATCTTGATGCGGCAGGCGGCGGCGTATGGCACTCACGGCTGTCAGACCGCCCAATCCGCTGTCAAATACGCCGACCGCGCTCATTCTGTATCCCCTGCGGCATATGGCGTATGTATGACGGGTGTTTCCGCTTTTCCGGCGAACGAAAAAATCAGCAATATTGCCGCGCACACTGAAATGAACACCATCAATATTCTAAAACCGCCGGCACGCCTTGGTGACTTAATCACGGCGTAATCATCGGGGCGAATTAAAGTTCTTCTCATAGCGGCACCGCACATTGAGCAGTTAGTCGTTGAACCCTCTATATCTTTCCCGCATCGCCCGCAAATCATTACAACACCCCCGACTAAAACATTTCTGACACTGTAATTTTATCACTGAGGGGTGTTATTGTCAACCAAAGATTTGACTATTGTGTATATCGGCGTGTTGACATTGCCGATTTGATAGTTTAATTACATTACTCTTCAATATGCAAATGCGATTTCAAGGCATCCTGTAAAATGCCTGAAAAGTTAATGTTAGCGCGTTCAGCCCGCTCATTCAGCCACATGGGAATTGTGAGCGTCTTTTTGACGGACTTATTTTCATAAATGCGGCGATATGTTTCCGTATCCACTGCAACAACGCTCGTAAACTGCTCACCGATTGTTTTAATGTCCTTTGGTCTGCTTGCGGTCGGTATGGGCTTTTTATCCTGCTCCATATCATACAAGGTTAGGCATAGAACATCCTGCGCCATATAAACAGCGTCCGCCATATCATCGCCGCTCGTATAACAACCGGGCAAGTCAGGGAAAATAACGCTGTACAATCCGTTCGTCTCCGGTGTAAACACCGCTGTATATGTGTGTTTCATGCTCAATCATCCTCCTGTACATATTAAGATTTATTAACCCCTAAATCTCTCATAATGCTGTGCGCTGTACCGATTGCTATCTCTTTGCTTATAATATAACACGTATTTGATACGTGTGTCAAGTGTCAATAAACATTTGGGCAAATAATATTGCTTTTTTACAAAGCAACAAAAAGCCGCAGAAAGTTGATAATTCAACGATTCTACGGCTTTTTACGTTATTGCGTGACAATATTCTATTCCCCGCCGTGTTCGTGTTGGTTCATAAACATACTATGTCCGCAATACAGACACTTCTTGTAAAACGGCAAGATTAATAAACCAAAACCGCCCGTGCAAAAAATAAGAAAAAATTTTGCCACACTGCGTTTTACATTTCTAACACCTTTTTCACACACACAGCAACCTATACAACCCCTTTGTATATGATGTCTGTTTACTCTGACTTCTTTCCCCATTGCCATAATAAATCTATCCTTTCTTTTTTTGATTAAACGCATAATACTAATCCGCTAGGAGGGCGTAGTTTGCACGCCATAATTATATGTAATAATTGATTGACACGGGATTTTATTTTTAAGGAAACATTTAATTTTTAGTTAATGGATTCATATTATTTTTAATGCGTACTATTTTACTCCCTTGAAACCATTGATAATCTGTTCATTTTGAGTTTCATATAGAAGAACCAAGTTACCATTAACAGTGGCATTCATATCAATATCTCCAAAGAACTCAAAAGATATTGTAAGAGTTCCGCTTTTTGCTTCGTCTAACTTAGCTGTATCAGAAAAAGAATAAATTTCAAACTTATCCTCACCAACTACAAAACTTGCGCCAGAATCCGCACCTATCATTTCAGCAGCCATCTGAATAACATTTGTCCCTCCGAAAGAGTCAGCAAGATGTTGCGCTATCTCTAAGGGAGATTTGACATCGAGAGTTGGAGATTCTTTCTTTTGAGTTGTGTCGTTAACCGCACTGTTATTTTGTTCATTTCCAATTTTGTTCCCGGGTAATGAATTGTTTATGTCGCTAGATAGTGCGGGTGATGACGCTGTAGAAGTGTCGTTTTCGCAACCTACAAGGGATACCAGCGATATAAGAATAAGCGCGGTCATGGTAGTTGCTTTTAGTATAGCTTTCATCTTGAAAACCTCCTGTTATTTTTTGCCGTATTTTTAAGACGCCATAATTATAATACGTCTTTGTCGTTTTGTCAACTAGAATATCGTATTATCGTGTATGCCTATCATTTCTCTATTAAAATGGTACGGGGGATGATTAGGTATGAAATTCGGTGATATATTAAGGGAACTAATAGAAGAACGGAATTTAACCCAAAAGCAAGTAGCACATGATTTGGGTGTGGCGGCATCTACAATGGGCGGTTATGTTCAAAACAGCAGTGAACCCGATTTTAATACGGTAAGGTTGTTTGCTAATTACTTTAATGTGTCCGCCGATTATTTGTTGGACTTGCGTACCGATAAAACTGACACACGCCAAGAAGATGAACTCCTTCGTATTTTTCGTTCTCTGACAGCAGAGCAGAGGATATTATATTTAGAACAGGGGAAAGCGTTTTTTAAGATAAACAAAAAAAGAGATGGTAAAACCATCGTAGTGTAGGAGACACCCTTGGTCGTCCCGCGTAACCCCCACAAACAGCCAAAAGGGCTTGCGTTCAACCGCAAGCCCTTATCAATATCTTTACTTCTGTCCCAAATCCGTATGCCCGCGTTTTTCGTTGACCGCCGACTGTGCCGCCGCGAGACGCGCAATCGGTACTCTGAACGGTGAGCATGATACATAGCTAAGTCCCGCGCGGTGGAAGAAGTCCACGCTGGCGGGGTCGCCGCCGTGTTCGCCGCATATGCCCAGTTTGATGTCGGGGCGGGCTTTCTTGCCCAGTTCACACGCCATGTTGACCAGCTTGCCGATACCCGCTTGATCAAGTCTCGCGAACGGGTCGGACTCGAAGATGCCTTTCTGGTAGTAGTCGTCAAAGAACTTTCCGGCATCGTCACGGCTGAACCCGTACCCCATTTGCGTAAGGTCGTTTGTACCGAACGAGAAGAACTGCGCGTGTTCCGCGATTTCGTCCGCCAATAGCGCGGCGCGGGGAATCTCTATCATTGTACCAACGAGATATTCCAACTTATCGCCGCTCTTGGCAATTATAGCTTCGGCTGTTTTTACAACGATGTCTTTTACATATTTCAGCTCTCTGGGGTCTCCCGCCAACGGTATCATTATTTCGGGGATTACCTTAAAATCGCTGTTTTTGTTGACACTCAGCGCGGCTTCGATGATGGCGCGTGTCTGCATTTCGGCAATCTCGGGATACGAAACCGCAAGGCGGCATCCGCGATGTCCAAGCATGGGGTTCGTCTCGTGCAGTTCGACAATTATTCCGTTCAGCTCGTCAAAAGATATTCCCATTTCCTTTGCCAGAGCCTCAATGCCGATTTTATCCTGCGGCAGGAACTCGTGAAGCGGCGGATCGAGCAGGCGGATGGTGACGGGTCTGCCCGCCATCGCCTTGAATATGCCTTCAAAATCTCCGCGCTGCATGGGCAGCAATTTGTCAAGTGCTTTGCGGCGTTGTTCCTCGGTGCGGGATACTATCATCTCGCGCATACTTGAAATGCGGTCACTCTCGAAGAACATATGCTCCGTGCGCGTAAGCCCTATACCCTCCGCGCCGAACTCGATGGCGCGAGCCGCATCGGCGGGAGAGTCCGCGTTGGTGCGGATTTTCAGAACACGCAGTTCGTCAGCCCACTTCATGAACTTTTCAAAGTCGCCGGAAATTTCGGCCTCAATGGTGTCTATCTTTCCGATATAGATGTTGCCGGTGTTACCATCGAGCGATATCCATTCACCTCTGTTGACACGCTCGCCCGCAATCGTTACATAACCCTCTTTTTCAAAGACGGCAACCTCGCCGCAGCCCGCTACACAGCACGTACCCATGCCGCGAGCGACTACCGCCGCGTGTGATGTCATGCCGCCGCGAGCGGTAAGGATACCCTGCGCGACATACATACCCTCGATATCTTCGGGTGACGTTTCAAGTCTTACGAGCATTACCGCGCCGCCGTCTTTGCCCATTTCAACGGCTTCATCAGCGGTAAGCGTAACGCGCCCGCACGCCGCTCCGGGTGAGGCGGGCAGACCTTTCGCCGCGGGCTTCGCCGCTTTCAGCGCATTGGGGCAGAACTGCGGGTGAAGCAGAGCGTCAAGCTGTTTGGGATCGACTTTCAGTATGGCATCCTCTTTGCCGCACATACCCTCGGCAACCAGTTCAGTCGCGATTCTAAGCGCGGCGGCGGCGGTGCGCTTGCCATTGCGCGTCTGGAGCATATAGAGCTTGCCTTTTTCAATGGTAAACTCCATATCCTGCATATCTTTGTAATGCTTTTCGAGTTTCGTTGCGTTGTCGCAGAACTGTTTATACACATCAGGCATAATTTCGGCCATATGGTCGATAGACTGCGGCGTGCGGATACCCGCGACAACATCTTCGCCCTGCGCGTTCATCAAAAACTCGCCGTAGAGCTTATGCTCGCCCGTTGACGGGTTGCGCGTGAACGCAACGCCTGTGCCGGAATCGTCACCCATATTGCCGAATACCATCGCCTGTACGTTGACGGCAGTTCCCCACGAGGCGGGAATGTCGTTCATGCGGCGGTATGTTATTGCGCGGGCGTTGTTCCACGAGCGGAACACCGCTTTAATCGCTCCTATTAGCTGTTCTTTCGGGTCGGACGGGAAGTCGGCGTTCATCTTGCCCTTATAGTGCGCCTTAAACTGAGAAACGAGATTTTTAAGGTCGTCCGCCGTCAGTTCGGTGTCAAGTTTAACGCCTTTATCCTCTTTCATCTTGTCGATAAGCCGCTCATACTCTTCCTTTTTCTGTTCCATGACGACATCGGAGTACATCTGGATAAAGCGGCGGTATGAGTCATAGACAAAACGGGGGTTGCCAGTAAGTTTGCACATAGCATCGGCAACATTGTCGTTCATGCCGAGGTTGAGGATGGTATCCATCATACCCGGCATACTTGCTCTCGCGCCTGAGCGAACTGATACGAGCAGGGGATTGCTGACATCGCCGAACTTCTTTCCGGTAATTTCTTCCATCTTGCCCATGAACTCGTTAATTTGGTCGATGACTTCGGGGGCGATTTTCTCGCCGTCATCATAATACTTTGTACACGCCTCGGTCGTGACTGTGAATCCCTGCGGCACAGGCATTCCCAGTATTGTCATTTCGGCAAGGTTCGCGCCTTTGCCGCCGAGCAGGTTTTTCATCGCTCCCGAACCCTCGGAAAACAGATAGACATACTTCATTTGTTATAAACCTCCATATATTTTGAATAATTTACCCTACAATTTAATCGCTTTTCTCACGGTTTCCGCTACATCGGCGGCGTTCAGCTTGAAGCGCGTTTTCAGATAACTCTCCGTGCCAACCTCTCCGAACTCATCCTGTATCCCGTGACGGATAACGCGGCAGGGTGAGAGCTTGCAGACAGCTTCGCATACGGCCGCGCCCAATCCGCCTACAACATTATGGTTCTCTGCCGTGATGATAACGCCCGTCTCTTTGGCGTACTTGGCTACAATGTCCTCGTCAATGGGCTTCCATGTGTGCATATCAATCACGGTAACTTTAATGCCCTCGGATTCCAGTATATCCGCCGCTTTCAGCGATTCCGCAACCATAATCCCGGAGCATATGACCGCCGCGTCTTTACCCTCGCGCAGAACATTTGCCCTGCCTATTTTGAATTTTTCTCCTTCACCGTAAACGGCGGTTGTCACTTTTCGCTTGAGACGCAGATAATATACGGCGGGAGAACTGATGATTTCGTCAAAAACACCTCTGAGCATCGCGCTGTCCGTTACTTCAATCAGCTTAATACCCGGAATTGACCTTAAAACACCCATATCCTCAAACGGCATATGCGTGCCGCCGTTGTATGCTGCCGTAACGCCGGGGTCTGACCCCACAATAACCATATGTGCCCCGCTGTACGCCCCGGATAAAAATATCTGGTCGCAAACACGGCGGCTGGCGAACGTGCCGAACGAATGCGCGAAAGGTATCCTGCCCGTTGAGGACAATCCCGCCGCGATACCTACCATGTTTGCTTCGGCTACGCCGCAGTTGAAGAATCTGTCGGGGAACGCCTTTTGAAACGCGCCGAAACCTGAGGAGCTTGCCAAATCCGCGTCCAGCGCGACAATGCGAGTGTCTTTTCCGGCGTATTCTATCATTGTCTTTGCAAGCGTTTCACGCAGCATTACAGGTTCATCCTGATATGTTCTCATGCGGATTCACCTCCCAACGCCTCTAAACGCTTCTGCGTCTTTTCAACTTCAGCGAGCATTTTTTCCTTGTCGAACTGCACATGGTGGTTGCTTGCCATTTCAGCTACAAAATCACAGCCGTTTCCTTTGACGGTTTTGAGAAGTATAACATACGGACCTTTACCGCTCTGTTTAGCTTCGGTGACGGCATCGTATATCGCGGCGACATCGTGTCCGTCAACCTCTTTTACAAGCCATCCGAAAGCGGCGAATTTCGCTCCTATGTCCAGAGGGTCGAGGATTTCTTCTGTCGGGCCGTCAAGCTGTTTTCCGTTCACATCGACAAAGGCGATAAGGTTGGTGAGCTTTTGGAACGGCGCGAACTGCGCCCCCTCCCAAATTTGACCCTCGTTCAATTCGCCGTCGCCGACTGCGAGATAGGTATACGCTCCGCTGCCGTCCATGCGCTGTCCCAACGCGATTCCGATAGCCGTTGAGATACCCTGTCCCAACGACCCGGTCGTCATATCAACGCCCTTGGTCTTGTGCATATCGCAATGCGATGGAAGATTTGTGCCGCCCTTGTTCAGTGTTTTTAATTCCTCGATGGGGAAATAACCCAGAAGCGCAAGCGTGGCATAGAGTGTCGGACCCGCGTGTCCCTTGGACATGACGAAACGGTCGCGCTCTTTCCAATCAGGGCGTTTGGGGTCGATTTTCATTAACCCCCCATACAGCGCGGCAATCGTCTCCAGTATCGACATCGCGCCGCCAACGTGTCCGAATCCCAGCTCCGCGAACTCTTTTAGCGTCTCGAGACGTATAGTCTCGGCAAAACGCCGCAGCCTGAGATGTTCGGTTTTCTCCGGCATTTGTCAATCTCCTTTCTTTGACAATTTTTTCTAATCTTTAACTATCTTGGCAATTATATCATTGCTTGTGGATAAAAGCAATATTATTTGCTCAAATGTTTATCTCAAAATCAAAATCAAGCCCAACTTCAAAATCAACAGTCCTTTTTCTAAAAAATATGTTGAAACGCGCTTTAATGTGGGATATTATATAAGCATAAATATTTCGCGGAGGTTAAGCTGTGAATCGCAGAAGACGAAAAGGCACATACGGACTGTTCCGTCTAACTGTAATAGCGTTGTTGGCACTCGGCAACGTTGCTATTTCTATAGTGATTATAATGCTCTTGGCAAATCTTTTGCCGTATGTCGAGATAATTTTCAGCATCGTTGCTCTGGCGGTAATACTGCGTATGACCGTGCGTTTGCGCGCACCCGACAGAACCTTGGCATGGGCAATCGTAATGATGCTCGTCCCGGTTTTGGGTGTCGTGCTGTATTTTTCGTGGGGCAAAGTAAACTTTTCAAAAAATGAAAAGGGATACCTTGAGCGTTCCAACCACATTATGCGCGATTTTCTGAGAGAAGAAAATGGCGATGAAATAAAAACCGCCGAGCCTGAGCTTGCCCGTCAGGTCGCCGTGCTTAACCGCGCGGGATTTCCGTTATACAATGGAGGAGAGATTGATTATTTCCCGTCCGGCGAACTGCTTTTCGACCGTATGCTCATTGACCTCTGTGCCGCCGAGAGTTATATTTTCTTGAATTATTATATAATTGACGATGGCGAGCTTTGGCAAAATATACGCTCGATTTTGATTGATAAAGCCGCAAAGGGCGTTGATGTGCGTATAATTTATGACGATTTCGGCTGCCTTAAAACAATCGACCCCGACTTTGCGAAGGAGCTTAGAGAAAAGAATATAAAGATAAAGGTTTTCAACCCTCTTCACCGCTATTTGCGCCAGCTTTACGCGCTGTACCGCAGTCATCACAAAATCTGCGTTGTTGACGGAAAAATAGCTTATACAGGCGGAGCGAACATTGCCGATGAGTATATCAACAAGTTAAGAAGGCTCGGGCATTGGAAGGATACGGGCATCAGGCTGACCGGAGGGAGCGCGAGAAGTATTACGGCAATCTTCCTTCAAATGTGGGACTTGCTTAACGCGAACGTTGAAACTGACTTTGGGCATTATATGCCGCAATGTAACTCTTCCGGCGATGGGTACTATCTCCCTTTCGCCGATGGGCCGGCGAATTTTCCGATGAATCCCGCCCATGACCTCTATGTAACCATGTGTGACACCGCGAAAGAGAGCATATGGTATACAACGCCGTATCTCACCCCGGACTGCGTTTTGAGGGAATCGTTAACCATCGCGGCGCGCGGCGGTGTTGATGTAAGGATTGTCACTCCGGGAAAACCCGACTATATATATGTATATGCCGCAACGAGGGGACACTATCAGCAGCTTCTCGATGCAGGCGTTAAGATATACGAGTACACCCCCGGTTTTATGCACGCCAAAATGGCAATCTGCGATGGCAAAAGCGCGGTTGTCGGGACAATCAATATGGATTCGCGCAGTTTTTTCCATCAGTACGAAAACGCGGTCTGGTTCACGGGTAACAGCGCGGTGGATGATGTTAAGAAAGATTTCGAGGCGATATTCGCGCAAAGCCGCGAAATTGATGCCAAGGAATGGGCGAAGCGCAAGTTTTCGCAGCGAATTGTCGAGGCGGCACTCTGCCTGATGACACCGTTGTTTTGACAATGATTGTTGTAGGGCGCGCCCTTTGGTCGCGCCGTTTCTACGCAACCCCCATGTTGTAGGGAACGCCGCCCTCGGCGTTCTGCCGTTTCCTCTGTCATCGGCGGTAATATTTACAACGGTGCGCCGAGGGCGGCGCACCCTACATACGTGGAACGCGGAACGGTATAATTCAAAAGCGGCAGGGCTTACGCCTTGCCGCTTTTATTTTATCTCCTGTTCCAATGTCCTAAAAATATCCGCGTCAAAAAAATCATACAGCGATATATCAAAGCCATCACACAATTTCTTTATGGTAACAATTCCGGCGTTTTGGGTTTCATTGTTCAATATGCTTTTTATAGTGGATTGCGGAACTCCCGCCCGATAACTAAGGGCGTTAGGTGTTATCAACTGCGTCTTGCATAATTGATAAATTCTGTCGGCAACAGCTTTTCTCGTGTCCATATTTACAACTCCATGTAGTGATATATCACTATCATAGAATCTGTTAAATTATTTTGTTAGTGGCATATCACTACTTGACAAGATATGTTATAATATTTGACAGGCAAATTAAATATTTTTAGAAAAGAGGTTATGAGAATGAGAAAGCGAATCCTTTCCCTCGCGTTAACCCTCGCCATGCTTGTGGCGTTTGTGCCGTTTGCAACGCCCACCACTGCGGTTGCCGCGTCAATGTTCCCTTATGTGCTGGACGGACCTTACACAAACGTTGATGAATGGGGTTGGACTTTTTGGAATCCTCCCACTGCCGCCATAAGACAAGCGGACATTATGGTCGTGGAATATGAAGGGGCGCGTATCAGCGAATATATGTTTACACGACATTCAGAAACATGGGTAGAGTTTGCAAGCGGGGATAACAGTGCAAAATCACGCATGAAAGAGGAATCCGGAAAAATCACTTTTGATATGCACGGAATTGATGGGGATCGTGTTGGTTTCAGAGTGGAAAAAGCGAGTGATGCCGCTAAAATCAAGCGCGTCTACCT
This sequence comes from Oscillospiraceae bacterium, assembly GCA_009782385.1. Taxonomy (GTDB): domain Bacteria; phylum Bacillota; class Clostridia; order Oscillospirales; family UBA929; genus WRMG01. The sequence goes on from WRJE01000021.1 coordinate 25,006, forward strand.
TGACGTACTGCCCGTAGCACCCAACCTCTCGGCAAAAACCATCTATGTTGACGCTAAAAACGCAAACGCCGGAGACGGCACACAGGCAAATCCCTATAAATCTCTTGCTGACGCAACAAAGAACGCTAAGACAAGCGATACAATCATCGTTGCGGACGGTACATATTACGGAACAATTACTCTCCCATCCGGCACGGACGGCAAGCCCACAACGCTAAAAGCCGCGCCGGGGGCGAAGCCTGTTATCACTCCGACAGTACCGTTAAACGCGGCATGGAGCGTGTATAAGGATAATATATATGTGGCGGATATATCGAGCGTGAGCAATGTAATCCAAACAGACTACCCGCAGTTGTTCTCGGGCGGCGTTTCTATGATAGAAGCTCGTTATCCGAATTTGCCGGGTTCGGATATGTCGTCTGTCATGAAACAAAAACGCGCCGTGGCGCAGGCGGGGACGAATGCGTCTACTATTGTCGTACCTGATACTATTCCTTCTGACATAGCCGGAGCATCCGTGGTAATTTGGGCGGGTACTGAAGGGCTAAGCGGTTGGCATTCGATAAAAACCCCTCCCATCAAAGCGGTAAATGGAAAAACTGTCACATTAGAAAGCCCCATGAAACGAGCGACATGGGACGAGAACCCCGATTGGGATTATTCTACCGCTCATCCCGGCAACCCGTTTTATATCGTTGGAGCGTTGGCGTTGCTTGACGCTCCGGGTGAGTATTATTACGATAAAGCAAGCAAAAAATTGTATTTCTACGCGCCTGACGGCGGCGACCCAAGCAGACTCAGTCTTTCAATGCGTTCAAATAATAAACACGCCATTGTCTTATCTGCAAAATATGTTACTGTCGATGGGTTTGACATTTATGGCGGCGGTATCAATATAATGGGGGGCAATAACACTATTCAAAATTGCTCGGTGCGTTATGCAGGGTATTATTATGACGGGGATATGGGTAATTTGAATGCTGATGATGCTTCTTCTCACGATTTTTCAATACAGGGCTATAATAATACTGTTAAAAAATGTGAAATTGGGCCGACCGCTTCAAGTGGTATCACAGTATCCGGCGTAAACAATATGATTACGGATAATCATTTTCACGACTGTGGTTATGCAGGGGGTTACACAACTATTACTGTGTTTGCGTCCGAATACTTGGAGATATCGAATAACACTATGGCAAATGCCGGCAGAGCGCATATTGACTTTTACAGCGGAGAGTTGTTTAAGCAAAATGTTATTAAAAACAACCATTTTATAAATGCTATGATACTTTGCAGTGACGGCGGTTCATTTTATACATCATATTCCGACGGAGGCGGGACGGAGTTTCATCATAATTTTATAGAGCAAACTGTTAAGGGTGACCAAGGAAATATGATGAAATTGATAATTGGTTTTTATATGGACGGTTTTTCAAAAAATTATACAGCACATCATAATATAATTAAGGCTGAAAATATTACGAATGGTTTGCAGATTAACACTCCTTCTGAAAACGCAAAAATATACAACAATACGATTATTGGTGCGGATGTCGGTATTTTTGTTGGCTTTGATGGACGTAATACAGCTAAAGACATAATCATAAATGACAATCTTCTTGTTAACAATAAACACGCATACGCTATAGGATGGTTAGAAGGCGAAACTATTGCCGATTTTACCAATGGCAGAATTGCAGCTAACGGTGTCACAAGCTCGGGCAACACTTCCGGCACGGTAGACGCTCAATACCGCCCGACAGGCGACACCCCCAACGTGGGCGCAATCCCCAAAGACGGTACTATGTTCTCATACGGCGCAAGTTGGAAGCTCGGCGCAGCCCCCGCGCCCGCTCCCGCGCCAACCCCTACCCCAACCCCCGCAGCCACAGTCACAACCTCCCCAACCGCCAACAAAGTGCTTGTTGACGGAAAAGAAGTAGCGTTTGACGCTTATAATATCAACGATGAAAACTATTTCAAACTCCGTGATGTTGCGTTTGTACTTAACGGAACAAGAGTACAGTTTAACGCCGCTCTGGTTGACGGCGCGATAAACATATACAAAAATACAGCCTACGAACCCAATGGCTCGGAAATGCAGTCCAAGGGTGAGGGAAGCAAAGAAGCAACACTTAACAAGATGAAAATACTGATAGACGGCGTTGAGACGGAACTGACGGCGTATCTGATAGACGGTAACAACTACTTCAAAATGCGCGAACTGGCGCAGACGTTTGACTTCTACCCCGCCTATGACGGCACGATAACTATTGACACCACGAAACCTTACGGAGGATAAACGGTAAAATATGCAACCCCGCCGAAAATTCGGCGGGGTTGTTTTTGTAGGGACACCATACATGGTGTCCGTCCCTGCGGACGGGGGACGCACCTTGCCGCCACCACAACATATTGTGATTGATTTTTTCCCGCAACAGGGGTATAATGAACATCACAGATCGTAGGCTGAGGAGGAATCCATGACGGCTAAGGTCTGACGATAAACACACATAAATAGGAGCGTGAAATATGAGCAAAGCTCTTAAAAATGAAATCACCATCCATTCAAGCGCGGCGGAGTATCTTACTTACGTTGCCGCTGTGGGCGATGATGAAAAATCTTATGAAATGCGTTATGCGGACGAAAACATCTGGCTGACACAAAAGATGATGGCGACTTTGTATGACGTGAGCGTTCAAAACATCGGACAGCATATCAAAAAAGTCTTTGAGGACGGCGAATTGCCGTCCGATTTAGTTATAAAGAAATACTTTATAACTGCCGCTGACGGCAAAGACTACGAAACAATGCACTATAATTTGCAAATGATTATCGCCGTTGGCTTCAAGGTCAACAATGATAACGCCGTGCAGTTCCGAAAATGGGCGGGTCAAATTGTTAAGGATTACACCGTTCAAGGATGGGTAATGGATGTTGACCGCTTGAAAAAAGGGCATATGTTCACCGATGAATATTTTGAGCGGCAGTTGCAAACTATCCGCGAAATCCGATTGTCCGAGCGTAAGTTTTATCAAAAAGTGACGGACATTTACGCTACCTCATTCGACTACGATAGGGACGCAAAAACGACACGAGAATTTTTCAAAATGGTGCAAAATAAGCTCCACTATGCCGTTCACCGCCATACCGCAGCAGAATTGATTGCGGAACGCGCCGATGCTGATAAAGAGCATATGGGGTTGTCCACATGGGAAACCGCGCCGCACGGTAAGATTATCAAAGCGGATGTTTCTATTGCCAAGAATTACCTAAACGAACAGGAAATGAATTATCTCGAGCGTATTGTTTCTCTTTATTTAGACTTTGCGGAGCTTCAAGCCGAACGGCGTATTCCCATGACAATGAGCGATTGGGCAAAACGGCTTGACGGGTTTTTAGAGTTTAACGGAAACGAAATACTGATGGATGTGGGAAAAATCACACATGAGCAGGCAAAGCTCCACGCTGAAACCGAATATGAAAAATACCGTATTACTCAAGACAGGCTGTTCGAGAGCGATTTTGACAGATTTTCCGCTTTGGAGCGGTCGTTGGAGAAAACATAAGCCCGCCACCACAACATATTGTGATTGATTTTTTTCCGCAACAGGGGTATAATGAATTTGAAAGATTTTGCTAAAGTTTTGCCGCATAAATAACGATATAGTTTCTGAGGAGAAGGAACTCCATAACTATGCTCAATTTAAGGAGGAATTGAAATGTCAACTATTAATCCGGCAACCGTTAACAGAGCCATTGGCATGAGTACGGGTATTGATACCGATGCCCTTGTCAGAGCCATGTCCCAGAATCAGCAAAACAAGGTGGATACTCTTTTCAGACAGAAAACACTTCAAGAGTGGCGCAGCGAGGCGGTAACTAACATTAACGACCTTATGACTTCGTTCAAAAATGACTTCACGAGCCTTTTGGGCGCGAACAGCATGATGAAAGCCGAAGCATACCGAACGATGGGTATTAAAAACCCGAACGAGAACTCTGTCAGCATGAGGTCGAGTGTCGGCGCGAAGGTCGGTTCATACTCTATGAGCGTTGAACAGCTTGCCACGGCGGCGCGTTTTGAGGGTTCAAAGTTAGACGACGCGCCGAGCAACATAACAACCAGAAGTTTAAGTAATCTTTTCGGAGAGAGCGGCGTTATACAGCAGGGTGTCGAGACAGACGCGAACGGCGGATACACCATCGAGATAAACGGCAAGGAGTTCAGCTTTAAGGCCACCGACAGAATTTCCGATGTTATGAACAAAATCAACAACGACAAAGACGCGAACGTGACGCTTACCTATTCGCAGATTTCAAAATCATTTACCCTCAGTTCAAAAGCCACCGGCGAGAACAGCGAGATTAGCATTGACGAATCTTCAAGCGGGCTTTTAGAAGCATTGGGTATAAACATTGACAATCAGCTTTCGGGGCAGAACGCGAAGTTCACCCTGAACGGCGTTGCGTTGGAGGAGACTTCAAATACGTTTACTTATGACGGTATTGAGTTTACTCTTCACGCCGAGACAGATTCATTCAGATTCAACACCGAGCGCGACTCATCGAAGAGCCTTGACTCCATAAAGAAATTTGTCGAGACTTTGAACGGTATAATTAAAACGCTGAACGAACACTATACCACAAAGAAAAATACAAAATTTTATGTCCTTACCGATGACCAAAAGGACGGCTTTTCTGAAAAAGAATTAGAGAGATGGGAGTCCAAGTCAAAAGAGGGTCTTTTGCACCGCGATAATAAAATCGGCAACGTTCTTTCCTCTCTTCAAAGAATCCTCTCTGAATCCACGGAGTTCGGCTCTCTGCGCGACATCGGCATTTCCGGCGGGCAGTATAAACCCGGGCAGCCGGTCACGTTTGAGATTGACGAAGAAAAACTTCTGGCAGCTCTCGAAGCCGACCCCGACAGGGTTTATAATATGTTCACAAAAACCGCGGCGAGTTCAAGCGATGGCAAGGGCGGCATTATAGCCAAAGTCGATGCTGCGTTTGACACGTATATGTCGTTTACGAAGTCTCACACCCTGCAAACAACACGCGACAGCATTAACAGGTTTGACAAAGACATTAAGGAGCAGACCACCAAACTGTGGGCGCAGCAGGAAAAACTGTATCTCAAATATGCTTCTTTAGAAAAGTCGATGGCAGGTCTTAACTCTCAGATGAACAGCGTTTTATCTTATTTCGGATAATGATTTTACATAGGCGGACGACCTAGGCCGCCCGTTTATCCCCAAAGGAGAAATGTTTATGTACGCCGCAACACCTCAGCCTGCTTCGGCGCAGTATGGGCGTTATCAACAGCAGAGCGCGATGACCGCCAGTCCGGGCGAGCTGACGCTTATGCTCTATGAGGGCTGTGTTAAATTTCTCAAGCAGTCGCGTATCTACTTGGAAGATCAAGACATTGAGAAGGCCAGTAATACATCTATAAAAGCGCAGAAGATTATATCCGAGCTTATGGCAACACTGGATATGTCATTTGATATATCCAACAACCTTTACAGTCTCTATGATTTTATTCTGCGGTTGGTCGTGCAGTCGAACATTAAGAAAGAGGCCTCAATGCTCGATGAACCTATTAAAATGATGTCTGAACTGCGCGACACATGGCAGCAAGCCGTAAAATTGAACCGCCAGCAGAGCTATGGAGGCATGAACGCGATATGAATGATTTTATAGTCCAGTTAAAACGCAAACACGAACTGCTCCTGAACGTATTGGAACTGACACGCGCTCAAGGTGAGCTTATCAAAAACGACAACACAGACGCTCTGCTTTCAAACATCGGCAAGAGGCAGGTGCTTATTGACGAGCTTGACGGGATACAGGCGGAGCTTCCCGACAAAGAGACTCTGAGGGAAAACAGTGATTGCCTTCAGCTTATCACTGTCGTGAACGGTGTGTTAAACGAGATACAGGCTCAAGATAAGATGAACGAAGAAGCCGCTCTTGAGCGCATGGACTATTACCGCGAACAGATAAAAAAAACAAATGACGGTCGGCGGACGGTCGCGGGCTATGATGCCCTTAAACCGGGAGAGGCGCAGGGAAGCTACATTAACAAAAACAAATGAAGATTTCTGAGCTGCAAAACCTTAACAGGCCGTTACCTGTCCTGCCGGGCGTTGACAGACGCGAGGGCAATCCGCAGAAGCAAGCCTTCGAGCGGCATATGTCCGGCATAGACAAGGGCAACTATATGGAAAAGCTCACCGAGCTTTCCGTAAATATCTCAAAGCAGGGCGAAATGGTTGCCAAGCGGTGCGATATTCTCGAGCTTAAACGCTACCGTGAGATGATTGCGGAGTATATGGGCGAAGCGGTGCGTTTTGCTTTTGAGTTCAAAAAACAGTCCACACTTGACGCGCGGGGTCGGCACAGGATGTACGCGCTTATCAAGCGCATTAACCAGAAACTCGAGGAACTGACAAAACAGATTTTAGAGGGAGAAGCAGACAATCTCGCGGTGA
>WRJE01000022.1 GCA_009782385.1 Oscillospiraceae bacterium
CAAATAAATACACCTTATCTATAGGCATAGCACTACGAACATCTGATACATAATTGATTGCAGTTTGATTTACAGCTTCAATGTTTGCAACCATGCAAACGCCTCCTTTGTCTGCTGCAGTATGGTCTTAGCTTCTTTTTCATTAACCGCAACGCTCATCTTCCGCTTAAAATCCGTATAACGTCCGTTAATATAGAAAGCTCTCAGCTTTATAAACAAATCATACTGTTCTTCTGTCACAGCGACCGGCAACTTATTTTCAAACTCCCTAATAAGAAATGTAATATTATGTGTTTTAGGCACATTGTCATCTGCATACAAAGTATAAAGCCCTTTCACAAGTTTTTCGATTGCCTGTTGACACATGAACACAACGTAGAGCCAACGCCCGCTTGCATCCATAGCTTTTGCGGTTTCCATGTCATACTCCGCTGAATCCAACCAATATTCATATTTTTCTTGTTTGTTCAAATTAACTGCCCACTTTCTGTAGTATACACCATTAAACATATTTTGTAAATATACTAAACTCGAGGTTATTTTACAAGCAATCTCTCCGCCAGTTTTTCGTCCGGGTTGACAAACACAGTCTTAAACTTATCGTATATAACCAGTCCGGGTTTGCCGCCCGCCGCTTTTTTGACGTACTTAACCTGCGTGTAGTCAACAGGTACTTTCTGTCCCCTCCTTCCCTGTGAATAAGCGGCTGCAAGTATAGCCGCTTGCTCCAGTGTGATGTCGTCAGGTGAATTTCCTTTACAGTCAATAATCACATGACTGCCCGCTATCTTCTGCGTATGAAGCCACAGATCGTCCTTCGCGGCTGTTTTCAGCGTTAACTCATCGTTTTGCCGATTATTTCGACCTACATATATCATAACCCCGCTGTCGGACTTAAAAACTAACGGCTTTGACGGCTTTGAGTGAGACTTCTTTTTATCCTTGCGTTTCGGCAGAAGCCCCGTCTGCTCCAACTCGTCACGAATATCATCAATATCCGGATTGTTTGCCGCTTTGTCAAAGGCATCTATGACACTTTCCAGATATTCAATATCCTGTTCGCACTTCTTTATTAGTCCCGTCAGTTTTTCCTGCGCGTTTTTTGCCTTGTTGTATTCCTTATAATACTTGGCGGCGTTCTGCTGCGCCGATAACGCCGCGTCAAGTTTAATACTCGCAACCGTTCCCTCTTCGCCGTAAAAGTCTTGAACAGCGGCACTTGTGTCGCCGCGCTTTATGTTATTAAGATTTGCCATCAGCAGGTCGCCGTATTGCCTCAATCGTTCCCTGTTAAGTGTCGCGGCGTATTCCTCATTTTGAATTATGAGCTTGCGCCTCGCGCGTTCAAGCGCGTTTGAAACGATTTTTCTCAGTCCGGCGGAACGGCGGCGCATTAAATTTTCAGCATCGCGTTTTGAGTAAAAAGCGTCTAACAGTTCAGAAAAGCCGGAGTATGTCTCCGAGGTATATATCCCGTCATATTGCCGTATCGGCATGAATGAAAAGTCCTTTGGCTTGTCATCATGCAAGAGCATAAGTGGTGTAAAGTCTTTATGGTTTACACGTGCTTCGAGGCTATCAAGTGATAAGTTTTGATATTCAAGTTCTCTCTGAATCAATGGTGACAGTCCAAACCCGCGAGATTCCGGCAGACGATAGAACAAGCCCGGCAGCATCGGGCGTTTCGCGTCACCCTCAACACGCCTAACACACTCGATAACGCGCCCCTCATGGTCTATCAGTACAATGTTTGCGCTGTTACCCATCATCTCGGCGGCAACGGTTTTTTTTACACGTTCGCCCAGTTCATCGTTGACCTCTAAATTAAAGTGTACAATGCGTTCGTCCGGTGGCTGAGTAATTGACATTATTCTCCCGCCGACAAGGTGCTTTCGCAATAACATACAGAACATCGGCGGTGTTTGCGGGTTTTCCCGCATCCGCTCCGTAATATGCACTCTCGCGCTTCCCTGCGCGGCTGACATCAAAAGCCGTACATTGCCCAATGAACAGCGGACGGCGAAAATTACTTCGTCCTTTTCCGGTTGAAAAATTTTATCAACTTTTCCGCCAATCAGCGGTTGCAGCCCGTCAACGACCGCACCCAGAAATATAGAGTCAAGCGGCATTTCGTTATACCTCGGTATAGGGTCTTATGTTATTTGCGGCCTTTAATACATCCAGTTCCGGACTGCGTTTTTTCAGTTCATTTATCAGCATATCACACATAATATCTTCCGTTGCGAAATGCCCGGCATCGATTATATTCATGCCCATATCCCGCGCTTCGCATAAAAGGTCGTGGCTCACATCGCCCGTTACCAGCGTATCACAGCCCGCCTTAATGGCTAAATCCATAATTTTGCCCGAACGCCCGCTACCGACACACACATTGTGGGCAGGTCTGCCGGAATCATACGCCCTTACGGATGTGCCTTTCAATATGTGCTTTACTCTCTCAGCGAACGCTCTTAAACTCTGGGGAGCGTATAAAAGACCGTAACGCCCATATTTGCCGTCCGAGTTGACTAAAACGCGAACATCTGTCAAACCCAAAAGACGCGCCAACTCGTCATTTATGCCGCCTTCCGCGCCGTCATAGTTCGTGTGAAGGCAGATACACGCGATGTTGTTTTTTATCAGTGCCATAACCCTCCGCCCATAGGGCGATGAGTATGTAATGCTTTTTAACGGGCTGAAAATAACGGGATGGTGCGATATAATCACCTGCGCGCCGATAGCCGCCGCCTCTTTAATAATTTCAAGGCTAACGTCAAGCGCGACAAGAACGCGGCCGACATCCCCTTCACGGTCAATCAGCAACCCTACATTGTCATCGCTCCAAACACTGTCAAGCGGCGCAATATCATAGCAAATATTCAATAAATCATAGACATTCATGTTGAACTCCCGTAATAATGATATGGTAATTTCTGCCTCTTTCCCGAACGGTGTCTTCATCTGTTATGTCAAACCCGTTATTTAATAAAAACTCTCTCAGACGCTCCGGGTGGGTATTGGGCTGAAGTACGCAGAGCTTGTCCCTCGCCCAAGGTTTTTGCAAAATGCCCGCTATCGTCTCGCCGCCCATTCCGGCAATGGCTAACACATCAACTTCATCATGTGACACGCAGTCAAGACCGTCACCCAACCTAAACTGAATATTAAACTCGTTGCCGTATGCTTCAACGCGATTCTTTGCCGCGTTCAACGGTTCTAGGTTTTTATCGGTAGCTATACAGCGGCAGTCTTTGTGCCGCGAAAGCCACACGGATAATTTCGCATGGTCGGCACCGATGTCAGCTACGCGCGAGCCGTGCGGAATCCGTGCGGCTATCGCCAATAACCGCGGTGTCAATTACTTATTTGCCAGATAGGCGTTAAGTTTTCCGACAAGCGCGTCCGCGTCCTGACCGTGAACTGAGCAAGCCTCGCCCACAGTTTCGTTACGCGCGGACGGGCAGCCTAAGCAGTGCATTCCCATCTCGAGAAAATATTCCGCCGTGCCGCCGTCAAGCGCAAGGATGTCGCCGATTATTGAATCTTTTGTTACTGTTGCCGTCATGGTTTGAACCTCCGTATATATATTGCAACCGATTATAACACAAGATGGGAAATATGGCAATAAAAAAATCGAAGCCTCACTTTTTGTGAAGCTCCTGCTCTCTATCACTTCTCGTATTTGATTTTATTTTTCCGCCCGCCGCTTTCCAACCTGCCGCAAACGCATTCCGCGCCATTGTATACATTGCTATTTTACACATCTCCTCTGTTCGTTCACAATCGTTGCTGTCAATGAAATTACTGAAAGATTTTTCAAAATCATTCACTGTTATCTCTCCTGTCAATCAATTATATCAATATAATACAACCGATTTTATCACTTGTCAATAACCTAATTTGAGATTTATACAAAACAGAAATATTTGGTTAATATATACAAAAGGAGTTGAATGTTCTTGCTTAAAAACTTGAGAATACTGCGAAACGAACGGGGAATAAGCCAACAAAAGTTGGCGGATATAATCGGAATGACACAATCTTCTATAAACGGTTATGAGAATCATAATATTGAACCCGATATCGCGACATTGATGAAAATAGCCGACTATTTTGAGACATCTGTAGATTTCATTGTCGGACATACGCATATAAGGCGAAAAATCGAAGAAGTAAGTGAGTTCGCTCTAAATGAACAAGAAGCGGTTTTGATAAACAGGTATAGAACGCTTGCGGTATCAAGCCGTAAAGCAATAGATAATATGATTGTTGAAATGATTAAATCGTAGGGGACGATGGCAATCGTCCCGTAAAGGATTGAATGAACGCGGGCGGATTACCATCCCCCCCCTACCTAAACTCATGTAAATGCTTCCTGTGCTTCAGCGGTACAAACTGCCGCTGAAGTTTTTTGTTCACTCTCTCCGGATTCGCCATCGCCTGAAAATAACCCTTCCACATCTCGGTAAACTCCTTGTCTTCCGGCAGCGGCGCAATCTCCGTCAGCTCCGTGAGCCACCATCCGGCGGGCGGCTGTGACACCAATGCCAGCAGCCGTTTAACATCGCGTATGATAATGCGCTGATCGTTATACCTGTCATAGAAGTGCTGCCCTATCAGCGGCAGAATATTACAGTCCGGCTCTATATCTCCCACATATAAATCCCCTCCGGCGTTAACAAGGCGCACAAGTCCCAGAAATCTGTGCGCTTCCCCTCCGGCTTTGCGTTCCGCTTCCGCGACACGCCGTATAAAAGGAATCTGCCGCTGACTGAACGGGTCGGCTTCCCGCTCAAACCCAAAGCGCAGTGAGAGCAGTAAATCTGTCTCAAAACCCTCGTATTCTGCACAGAAAGCCCTAAAAGCGAAGAGCGGCATTTCAGGGTTTAACCGTTCCATGCCGCTCGTCAGTCTCTCGGCATATTCGGCGTTTGTTTCAACCGTTTCCGCGCCGAACATGGTTATACCGTCACGCGGGTTGCTTATCGCGGCATTCGGTTCTTTATAGGTGAGAAAAATTGCACTCAAAAGCCCCTCCCACGTTCCGTCATAGCTGAATGTTTTCATCTTGATGCCGCCGCCGGCAAAAGAATCTTCCCGGAAGGAGAGGTTAGTTCTGCTCCCGGATTCGCAAGGCGCAAAACATCGGGCGTGTTAAACAGCGACAACTGCGCCATGCCCGTTCCGTCAACCATATGTCCCCTCAGCATTGGATGCCCCGGTTCGAGTATGCCGCCGAATTTTCCGTTCGCGGTCAGGAAAAACTGCGCCCGTTTCATGACAACGCCCAACTTCCTCAAATCTTCCAACCTCAGACCGCCCATCCTGCGCGCCTCGATTATACGGTTTGCCGATATTGTCCCAACACCGGGTATGCGTAATAGCCGCTCCAACGGCGCGGTGTTGACCTCGATGGGGTACTCCTCCGGATGCCGCAACGCCCAATCACACTTGGGATCAACATCCATTTGCAGTGACTGGTTAGCATCGTCAAGCAGTTCGTCCGGCTCAAAGTAATAGAAGCGCATCAGAAAATCCGCCTGATATATCCTATGCTCGCGTGTCAGCGGAACGGGCGTGTCTGCGGGCGGCAGTTCCGCGTGTGTGCCGTTCGGGATATACGCCGAATAATACACGCGCTTCATTGAAAAGCGTTTGTAAAGATTCTTTGACAGGGTGAGTATAGTCAAATCTGTGTCTGCCGACGCGCCGATTATCATCTGCGTTGTCTGCCCGGCGGGAGCGAACTGTGGCGTTTGCGCCTTAGAGAGCGTACCGCGCTTCCTTCGTCCGTCCTCGAGGTACTGCTGATGTCCCTGTTTGATATACTTCATAGGAGCGAATATGTGTTCGGGCAGCTTCTGCGGCGCGAAACGGTTCAGTGACGCGGACGATGGCAGCTCTATATTGCAGCTCACGCGGTCAGCATAAGAACTCAGCTTGTCCACTAATTTACTGTCTGTACCGGGGATAATCTTAACGTGAATATATCCGCTGAATCTGTATTCATTCCTTAATATTTCCAATGCCTGCATCATGATTTCAGAGGTGTGATCCGGAGATTTCAGCACACCGGAGCTGAGAAAAAGCCCCTCGATATAATTGCGCCTGTAAAAATCAATCGTCAAATCGGCAAGCTCGCGCGGAGTAAACGCCGCGCGTTCCTTGTCAAGAGAAGCACGGTTCGCGCAATACGCGCAGTCATATATGCAGTAGTTGCTCATAAGCACTTTTAAGAGCGAAACACAGCGTCCGTCAGCTGTCCATGAATGGCAAATGCCGCCGACTGCGGCGTTTCCCAGAGTGCCGCCGGAGTTCTGCCTGTTTGAGCCGGACGAAGAACACGACACGTCATAACGCGCCGCCGCCCCCAGTATTTCGAGTTTGTGCGCCAGATTCATAATCGCACCCGCTTCTGATTTTTGTCCAGTATATCACAAGGTTACGGCTATGTCAAGAACAAATGTTCGTTATTTTTCAATAATATTTTCGTAGGGCGCGGCATCCCTGACGCGCCGTTGTTTATCGCCATTGTAGGGACGACCTGCGGTCGTCCGCAGACGCACATAGTGCGTCCCTACATAATATACCCAATTCTTTTAATCATTGTATTTTCTATTTCCGGTTGGTTCAATTTTACCACCGCCAGAACAAGCGCGGGGCTTATCATCGGCGGTTTCGCGCTCAAATCTATGCGTAAAAGATTACCGTCTGTCACCGCGTCTTTTATATGAGGTATGATGTCCAAATCCTCGAAGCCGCGTTTGGTTTTCTTCGTCACGATCAGAGGGCGACCATCGAAAATGTTTTCAACCGTCTCGGTAAATCGTATCTCATACTTTATGTGGGTTATGTTATCAAGGTTGAACAGCGGTAGTTCACGATTGGCGCGGAATCCCTCAGGCAGCGCGGCATTCAGCTTATCTAAAAACCCGCTTACGGGGTGTTCAAGTTTAAGTGTAATTATTTCGCATTCGCTCTCCGCGCCCAATGGCAGCGGAAAAGCGATGGACAGCTTCATGTGAGGGTTAAAGCCCAGAGAATAGGCAACGGGTATTTCCGTGCGTGTCAAAGCGCGTTGAAACACCCGCATTGTGTCCAAATGCGAAAGATACCTCGCGCGTCCTGTCTTTGAAAATTCCAACCTTTTATCGAACATTGTCACTCTCCTTGACGGAATCCGTTAAACCAAGCCCGTTCCGCAAAAGCCTTTTTATCCCTGTATGTTAAAGGTTGGGAAGCGATTCCGATAGGAAGAAAGCAGACCAGTTCATAATCGGCGGGAACGCCTAATATATCCGCCATTTTCCGCCCTATCGCGTCAATATCTGTAATATGCCCTTCGTACCAACAGCTTTGATATCCAAGTTCAACAGCCGTTAACAGCATATTTTGAATTGCCGCCGAATAATCTTGTATATTGAAGCAACGGTCTCTGTACGCAATAATTTTCCGGGTCAGCACACAGATTATAGCAGGAGCGGTTTCAGCGACCGGAGGATGAATCACCCTACGCAATTCGCGTAATACCTCGGCATCATCCACAGCAATGAGACTTGTCGTCTGTTTATTACAGCCTGACGGCGCGGCTAATCCGGCTTCCATAATTTTTATCAAATCATTCCTCGGTACACCTATGCTTTTATATTCGCCCCGGTAACTCGTCCTGTTTTTAATAGCATCCAACACGGTCATACTTCTTATAACTCCCTTTTATCAATAATCCAAATTCGTTTTAATGGAATTACTTCTCGAATATCTTCTGGCAAATTTTCATAGTGATGTAAAAATTCTCTGACAATTTCTCTGTGTGTCCAAAGCCTAACTTTGAAAAACTGACTGGCTTCTTCTTTTTGAATTGTTGACTTGAATCCTCCCCATGAAACAAGCATCCCATAGTCAGCTTTATGATTGCTCATAGCTCCAATAAGTTGGTCAAGTGTGGTGCGTTCAAGTGGACTGTCACCACTTTTTACTTGCACACAAATTCGTGGCGGATCGAAACCGAGAGACCCTTGGGAAGCCAAAATATCTACGCCATTATCCGGTCCGGGGGGACTGACAAATGTTGTATATCCTTTTGCTTCAAGTATTGCCGCTATAACTTTTGCCAGACCGTGACCTTTGAATTTTGCGATAAGCCTATCAGATATTTCTTGTAAAGCGGTTTCTTCAATATCAACATCTTCGGGCAAATCATCAATATCAACCGGAAATTCCTCGGAAGTTTTGGATGTGGGTAGTACAGAAATACCTAGCATTTTCCTAACCAATTCTTCAGCATAAGGCTTCTTACGAGTTATTGAAAAAATAGTTGTTGCTCCTCCGAAGGAAAAAAGTAAATCTTTATCAAAACTACTCCGGGGAATCTCTTTCAACCACTTAACAGAACGAGCATGACTATAAATCCCGTTTGCCTCATTATATTTGTAATCTGATGTTATTTCACCGAAGTGTATCACAGATTTTATTTTGCTCGGAGTTGCAATCAAATCGTTTGTTTTCATGCTATGTGAAAAAGCCCATAACTGCCCCGTGGTATTGTTTATTCCACCTTCGCTTTTATCAGGATATGTCTTTCTAACTTCTTCCTTAAACTGTTCGCGGTCATCAAATTTTAACATATCCCAATCTAGTTCATGCCATGTACAATAGACTGCGTTGTCTTCAATAAACTTTGTTTCATACTCGCCTATTCGCCCTGCCCGACAAACCCATAATGCCATATAATTATCCCCTTACATAAAAATGATAATCTATTCCTCTTAGTACCCTCACTCTTTACATTGTGACAAGGTGTTCCTCCTTTATTTCCTATACAAATCGCTGTGTGTTCCTGTGCGTGTCAAAGATAGCGTTAAAACATCTTTTTCAATCTTGTAAATAAGTAACCAGTCCGGGGTCAGATGGCATGACCTATGTCCCTTATAATTTCCAATCAAGTCATGGTCTCTGTGTTTTTCCGGCAAAGGTTTCTCTTCTCGTAATAGCCCGACTACTTCTTCAAAAATACTTTCGTCATATCCACGCTTTAGAATGCCCTTGAAATCTTTTTTGAATTTTGATGAATACCTGACTTTAAGCATATAACGACCTCATTAAATCATCCATGCTGTCAAAAGCAGGGCTCATGTTCCGATTGTTATCAACATCGTCTATCGCCGCAAGTGTTTCGGCATTATACTCCGGTATCTGCATTTGAAACGGAAGTCCGCCCTGCATCAATGACTGATGAAAAAAAATGTTCACCGCGTCCGAAACAGTAATTCCAAATTGTGAAAATAGATTTTCAATCCTCTGTTTCACATCGGGTTCAGTCCTAATGTTTATGTTTGTTGTTTTAGCCATGTTAACCGCCTCCTAGTTTAGTTATGCTTATTATAGCACATTCAACGCACAAATGCAATACATTCATTGTTAATTGAACTATTTTCATTGTTAATTGTTATTTGATTAACATTTTACCCCGCAGCCCGAGCATTGTGTGCGGCAATCCGGCGTGGATGTGCCGTCAAGTGCTTTTTGATACTCATTCCGCAGAAAGTCAACATCAACTCCGGTTGAGATATTTCCCCATGCCGCCGGGGTTTGCGGATTGCTTGCCGCCGTATATCTATCGATAGATAGGTTGTGTTTACCGAGCGCGTCAAGCCATTTTTCAAAATCAAAGAACTCGCGCCAAGCGTCCATACGGCAGCCTGAGCGGTATGCGGTTTCAATAGCCCTGCCCAGTTCTTTGTCGCCCCGCGCAAGCACACATTCCAGAACACTTGTTTTTGCGTCATGGTAATTGAATGTGATTTGCTTTCTCAGCGACTTTTTTAACAGCTCCTGCTTGCGTGTAAGTTCTTCATAACTATCCTGCGCCGCCCACTGGAACGGGGTATGAGGTTTTGGCACAAAACCAGACGCGCTGACGGTAATCCTAACTCCCCTTGAGCGGTCGGGCGCGGTTTCGCGCCATGTAAACCATACCTTTTCGGCGAGTTTCGCGATTCCAAGTATGTCCTCGTCCGTCTCTGTGGGCAGTCCGAGCATAAAGTAGAGTTTTACGGAACTCCATCCGCCCTCAAACGCCAGTTTACAGGCGTTTAGCAGTGCTTCCTCCGTTAGATTTTTGTTGATTACATCCCGCAGACGCGCCGTCCCTGCTTCCGGGGCAAAGGTAAGACCGCTTTTGCGCGTCTTCTGTACTTTTTGGAGTAAGTCACGCGAAAAGCTGTCTGCTCTCAGAGACGGCAGCGAGAGACTTATTCTGCGCGGTTCGCAGTAGTCCAACAGTTCGCCGCACAGCTTGTCCAACTCAAGAAAATCGCTTGTCGACAGTGATGTGAGCGCGATTTCCTCACAGCCGGAGAATGCCAGCGCTTCCCTGCCCTGTTTGGCAAGTGTTTCAGCCGAGCGTACGCGTACCGGGCGTGTCGCGTAACCCGCCTGACAGAATCTGCAGCCCCGAATACAACCTCTGAACAGTTCGAGCATGACGCGGTCATGCACGACTTCCGTATTGGGAATGGGAGGGTTAACCGGGTAATAAGCCGTGTCAAGGTTTTTTACTGTACATTTGGTGACATCTCTTGGGTACGCGGGGACGTATACGCCGGGGATTTGCGACAGTTGTTGCAGAAGCCCGCCCCTACGGGTTGTTTGGCTACACGCGGGCGGCCAATGACCGCCCCTACAGGTTGATTGTACAATTTTTAATATTTCAGCAAAGACTTCTTCGCCGTCACCAATGGCAAAAGCGTCAATAAAATCGGACATCGGAGCGGGATTCATGGCGCACGGACCGCCCGCGATGACGATAGGAGCGTTTTCTCCCCTCTCTTCCCGCCGCAGAGGTACGCCGCCCAAGTTCAGCATATTCAGAACATTTGTATAGCACAGCTCATATTGCAGCGTGAAAGCCAGCAGGTCAAAGTCTTTTAACGCCCTGCCGCTCTCTAGTGACGGGAGATGTATGCCCCCATCTTGCAGTTCTTTTTCCATATCCGGCCACGGCGCGAACGCTCTCTCGCACCAAACACCCGGCATCTCATTGGCGACCCCGTACAGCACTTGAAGCCCCAAATGTGACATACCGATTTCATAAGTATCGGGAAAGCAGAAACAGATATGTGTATCAGCCGCTTCTTTTGAGACGCTCCCGATTTCGCCGCCCGTGTAGCGTGCGGGCTTTTGCACGCGCATTAGTAAACTGTCCATATAAATCTCCGACTAATAATGATACGGCGAAAATCGCCATCGTATAATTTCTCACGCCGTTTGTAAACGCTATCGCAAGCGGTATTGATATAGCGGCGGCACTCAGGGCGGTCAAGACGCTCAGTATGCCGCTTGCGTGTATGCCGCGCCGCGCGAAGAATAACTCAACAAGCCGTCCGCCGTCCAAGTCCCGCGCGGGTAAAAGATTATAAACTCCCAACGACAAGTTAGCTCCCGCTAACATATACCAACCGAACCAAGACGCTATAAATGCCATTGCGATACTGATTACCGGACCTGCAAAGACGGCGGCGGCTTCACCGCCGTATGAGAGCCTGTCAACCCTGAGAAACGCGCCCGTCATTGAAAGACGGCATGAAACAAGCGAACCGCCCAACAGCAGAGTTGCGGCGATATGCGCCAACTCGTGCAGCAGAGCGGCTGTCAGAAACATTATAAACATATCGTCATAGAAAGTCAAGTAAGACATCAGCAGCAGAAAACCGGGTGTTATCTCAATTTTACTCATAAAAACCGTTGTTGGTATAGTAAACGGGTTCGAGCAGCCTGCCGTTATGTCTCACCTCAAAATGCAGGTGCGGGCCCGTGGACATCCCCGTATTGCCGACAAGTGCTATTACTTGCCCTACCTTAACTTTTGCGCCATGCTTGACAAGGATTTTATCGCAATGCGCGTAGAATGTCGCAACGCCGTCCGCGTGGTTGATCAGCACATAGTTTCCGTAGGTGACGCTCTTACCCGTGCTTGCGACCGTTCCATCGGCAAACGAGACGATTTCCGTGCCGGAGTTCGCGGCGATGTCGATACCGTAATGAAACATCTGCTCATTTTGAACCGGATGACTGCGGTATCCAAAACGCGATGTAATTGTCCCGTCAAGCACCGGGATATGCTCAAAATCAAAGCCGTGTCTTGTGAAGTCAACATTGGGCGGCGCGTCATACCCAAACGGCAACGGCAGTGTGTCGTCTATGCCGAAGCCGCCGCCTGATACCAGTTCATCCTCATATGCTATGGGGATAGTATCATCATATTCGACATCCTCCCACACCGTATATATGTAGGGGACGCTGTCCTCAGCGTCCCCACTCTCTTCCCCGTTTGCGGGCGGCGGTGTCTCATTTGCCGGGGCGGTAAAAGGGTTTTCATTCTGCCGCGTGCCGGGTTCGTCATGCGCCGCATCCTCGCTGATTGACCCCGTAAGCACGGCGGATAAATTCTTGAAAACCTCAACAATACTCCCGCCGCCGGTAATAGCCGCGCCTATAGCTTGAATTGTAGACGGTGTTTGGTCGCCTATGTATGTATCGACCGTGCCGCCGAGCTGTTTCGCGCCCGCCGGGTCGATAAGCCTTATTAACGCTATCGCGAGAAAAATCCCGAGTGAAACGGACAGTCTTATAGCTTGCGGGCGTGAGATGTTCTTTTTTCTGAAACGTGTGCGGCGATTATACATGAATATATACCTCCCGGTTCGGCTTATCCCATTATATGAGCTTGGCTTTACAAAAATACGAAGTAATATATTCACAATAATTTATTGTTTGACTAGAAATTTTTGCTTGCATTTTCTTTTGATTTGCGTTATAATGGGTGAAGTTAGCATTTTAAGGAGGGTTATAATGGAAGATAACGCATTAGAACTCTTGGAGGAACAAGCATTTGAAGAAGAGGACATAACGCCTGTTTCAGGTGATTTCCCGTGGGTTCTGTTTTCGGTCGGCGAAGTTGTTTACGCCATCTTTAGCACACACGTGCTTTCCATCGAGATACTTGGGCAATCAACGCCGTTGGTAAACAGCCCGTATTATTGCCGAGGTATCACAAATTTCCGGGGCGACATGATTTCGCTCATAGATTTGCGCGTTTTGTTCGGATTGCCCCCCAAGGAGCTTGATGAGGATTCGCGTGAAATGATAGTGGTGCTTGAAGTCGATGGCATAGTCAAAGGTATGATAGTCGATGAAATCGTTTCGGTTGAATATGTTGACCGTATGCTGGAGATGCCGGGGCTTACCGAGAAGACACAATATGTCAGGAATCTTGGCAAACGCGAAAAAGACAATTCAACGATACAAATTATCGATGAAGAAAAGGTTATAAATTTATAGAAACCGGACAAATCGTTAAGCGCACCGTTCGGTGCGCTTTTTGTAATTGTAAACTGTAGGGGCGGTCATTGGCCGCCCGCAGACGACCGCAGGTCGTTATTTGGTATAAACAAATATGGGATGTATTAGAATAATTCTCGGGCATTACGGAAGCGGCAAGACACAAATTGCCGTAAACCTCTCTTTAGAGCTTGCGAAAACCAATAAAAAAGTCATACTCGCGGATTTAGACATAGTGAACCCATACTTCCGCACGAGTGACAGCGCGGAACTGTTGGAAACACACGGAATAAGGCTTATAGCGTCGGACTTCGGGGGAAATAATCTGGATTTGCCCTCAATACCCCCGGCGGTTCAGTCCGCGTTCGACGACCCGGAAGCCGTCACCGTGATGGATGTTGGCGGCGATGACAGGGGTGCGCTCGCGCTTGGGCGTTACGCAGATAAACTTGGCGATGCGGATATTCTTATGGTAATAAACCGTTTCCGCCCTCAGACGGCGACCGTTGAGGGAACGCTTGAAATTATGAGAGAGATTGAAGCGGCGGCACACGTAAAAATCCACGGATTTATAAACAACTCAAATCTCGGGGCTGAGACGACCGCGAATGACGTTATTTCGTCCGTCAAATACGCTAAATCCGTGTCTGAAGCGAGCGGACTGCCTTTGGTAATGCACACCGTGTGCGACAGGTTGTATAATGAGGTTAACGGTAAGGTAGAATCGCTTTTTAGGTTAGAAATATTTTCAAAGAAAGCATGGAGGATATAAGATATGGCTAAAGTAACATTCCGCGAGGAGCGGTGCAAAGGATGCACACTGTGCGTGGCGGCGTGTCCGAAGAATATCGTGGCAATGAGTTCGGACAGGCTCAACGGCAAGGGTTTTCATGTTGCCGAATGCACTGATATGAGTAAGTGCATAGGCTGCGCGTTTTGCGCCCAAATGTGTCCGGACGTTGTAATAACCGTGGAGAAATAGCACCCTATCATCTGATAGGGTTAGATATGTAGGGCGTGACGACCCCGGCACGCCGTTATAAAAGTTAGGAGGATTAGTTAAGTGGAAAAATCATTGATGAAAGGCAACGAAGCGATTGCCGAGGCAGCGATACTTGCGGGCTGCCGGCACTTTTTCGGCTACCCGATAACGCCGCAGAACGAGCTTGCGGCATATATGTCGCGCAGGATGCCGCAGGTCGAGGGTACATTTTTACAGGCGGAGAGCGAGATAGCGGCAATAAATATGGTGATTGGCGCGGCGGCGGCGGGCAAACGCGCTATGACCTCCAGCTCAAGCCCGGGGGTCGCGCTTAAAAGTGAGGGATTATCATATCTCGCGGGCTGTGACTTGCCTGCGGTTATTGTAAATGTTCAGCGCGGCGGTCCCGGACTTGGAACGATTCAGCCCTCACAGGCGGACTATTTTATGGCGGTCAAGGGCGGCGGTCACGGCGACTTCTATAAAGTCGTGCTTGCCCCGAGTAATATACAGGAGATGGTTGACTGCACATACACGGCGTTCGACATAGCGGACAGATACCGCGTTACCGTAATGATACTCGCCGACGGTATTCTGGGACAGATGATGGAACCCGTTTCACTCACAAAACCCGAACAAAAACCTCTGCCCGCAAAAGATTGGGCAGTTACGGGCAAGGCGGGGCGAAACAGAAACATTGTCAACTCACTGTATCTAAGCCCGGAGATTCTAGAACAGCAGAACATTATCCGCTTTAAGAAATACGATGAAATAAAGAAAAACGAGACACGCGCTGAACTGTATAAAACCGATGATGCCGAAATTTGCGTTGTCGCATACGGCGCGGCGGCGCGTATCTCAAAAAACGCGGTTGACGCGGCAAGAGAGAAAGGCATACGCGCGGGATTAATCCGCCCGATTACATTATGGCCGTTCCCGAACAAGGAAATTTTCGATTTAGCCGACAAGGTCAAAGCCTTTACAGTTGTTGAAATGAGTATGGGGCAAATGATTCAAGACGTTGAACTGGCGGTTAAATTCAAAAAACCCGTTAACCTGTGCAGCCGCACGGGCGGAATGGTACCCGCTCCCGAACAGATTCTTGAGAGCATAGAAAGGAGTATATGAAATGAGTATTGTTTTTGAACGCCCGAAAGCTCTGGCGGATGTAGTCACAAGCTATTGCCCCGGATGTACGCACGGAATCATTCACCGCCTTGTCGCGGAAGTTCTCGATGAACTGGAACTGACAGACAAGACTATCGGCATCGCTCCGGTTGGCTGTTCCGTTCTGGCGTATAACTTTTTCGACTGCGATATGGTACAGGCGGCGCACGGGCGCGCCCCGGCAGTTGCCACGGGCGTTAAACGCGCGAACCCCGAAAACACAGTCTTTACCTATCAGGGCGATGGCGACCTCGCCGCAATCGGCACAGGCGAAACAGTCCACGCGGCTGCCAGAGGTGAAAATATAACCGTAATTTTTGTTAACAACGCGATTTACGGCATGACGGGCGGTCAAATGGCACCGACTACCATGCCCAAGCAAATAACGCAAACCACGCCTTATGGGCGCGACATAAAAACCGCGGGTTTTCCGATACGCATATGTGAAATGCTGGCAACGCTTGACGGTACGGCATACTGTGAGCGCGTATCCACCGACAGTGTTCAAAATATCAAGAAGGCGAAGAACGCCATCAAAAAAGCGTTCCAAACACAGACAGAGCGCAAAGGATTTTCATTAGTCGAGGTTCTGTCAACCTGCCCGACTAACTGGGGTCTCGACCCTGTAAAGTCGCTGGATTGGCTGAGAGAGAATATGCTGCCGTACTACCCGCTCGGGGTTTATAAGGGGGGCAATTAAATGAACCGTTCTATTTTACTCGCGGGTTTCGGCGGACAGGGCGTACTTTTCGCCGGAAAGTTTATCGCGTATATCGGTATGTTAAGCGGCAATGAAGTGAGCTGGCTGCCGTCATACGGTCCTGAAATGCGCGGCGGGACAGCCAACTGCGGCGTTACCATCAGCAAAACTCCGATTGGTTCTCCGATAGTCCTATCACCTGACATACTGGTTGCAATGAACCTGCCGTCATACGATAAGTTTGAGCCTGCCGCAGTTTCCGGCGCGAAGATTTTTGTGGATTCATCGCTGATTAGCCGCTCGCCGGAACGCTCGGATGTAGAGACCTTTTGTTTGCCTGCCGCGCGTTTGGCGGAGAGCAGCGGGCTGAAAGGGCTTGGCAATATCGTCATGGTCGGCAAAGTGATTGCCGAAACCGGGCTTTGTGATTTGGACGCGGCAACGGAAGCGTTGAAAAAGACAATCCCGCCCAGAAAAACCGATATGCTTGAGAAGAATCTAAAAGCACTGAAAGTGGGGATGGAATCGTAAGGGCTGTACACATTGTAGGGACGCACGCTGCGTCCGCGGACGACCACAGGTCGTCCCTACATTAGGATAGCCCCAGACCGTCCGCGATGCAACTATTATAAGGCGGTAATATTATATGCGTGATATTGAACTGGTTAAGCAATGGAAAGCTGAAGAACAATTCGCTTTTCAAGGTTGGGATTTTTCGCATATTGATGGGCGGTGGGAGTGTCCCGAACCCCCGTGGGATTATAGGTCGATTGTCAAATCGTATCTAAAAGATACGGATATTCTGCTTGACATGGGAACGGGCGGCGGAGAAGTTCTGCTGACAATAAACCACCCGTATCGGAACACATACGCCACCGAAGCCTATGTTCCTAATTATGAATTGTGCAAGAAAGTATTGTCACCTCTCGGTATTACCGTTGTGCAAACATATACCGACGATAAACTGCCCTTTGAAAACGACTTTTTTGATGTCATAATAAATCGGCATGAATCATTTGATTTATCTGAAGTCAACAGGACATTAAAACGCGGGGGACATTTTATTACCCAACAGGTAGGAAATAAAAACTGTTGTGAATTTGAACAACGGCTTAACAGCGGTTTTATCTCGCACAGTTCTTCCCATACAATCAACAATTATACCGATACGTTGATTGAAATGGGGCATCAAATTATTAAAACAGGCGAAGTTCAATATTCTGTGAAGTTCTTTGATGTAGGCGCGTTGGTGTATTATGCGAAAATCGTTGTCTGGAATTTTCCGGGGTTCTCTGTAAAAACACATACTGACAAATTGTTTGACTGCCAAAAAGAGATAGCGGAAACGGGATTTTTACAAGGGACAGGTCATTGCTTTTATATTATATCACAAAAAAATCACTGAATAAGGTGTCGTTATGCAGGCTTATGAATTTTACGCCACGCCAAAGAATGGAGCAATCCCGTGCTTGTTTATGTTAAAACATATGTGAGGTAAGATAATGAACATTGAATATGCGATACAAATGTATACAAGCCCACATTACAATGTTTTCAAAGATATGTTAAGACCGTGTTTTAATAAGGATTATAAAATCCCCCTGACAGAACAGCAATTAAATGAGTTGTGCGAAGAAATTGTACAGCTGACCGAAAAGCAAATTGCGTTTCTTGATTTGTTGTTTTTGGACGGTGTCGCAAAAGGTTTCGTTTTGTATCAGGTAGATACGCCTAAGAGCGATTGGTGCGAAAAAGAGACATGGGGATGTATTCGGGAATTCTATATTGATTCCGATATACGCGGAAAGGGTTTTGGAAAAATACTCGCGCTCCATACGGAAGATAAACTAAGAGAGCTGTCCGTACCCCATATTTACTTGACAGCAGACTATGCGGTAGGTTTTTGGATTAAGATAGGTTACAGTGATTCAGGCGAAATATGCAAAAGGAATGACGGCAGGATACTTGTAAAATAAGTCGAATAAAAGCGGAAAATAACTTGGGGCAAGCTATTGTAAATTGTTTCTTTTTGTGGTATAATATAGATAAGGTATGGAAAACGGACGATATGTGCGAGGGGAGTGATACGATGTATGCGGTTGGCGATAAAATAGTTCATCCGATGCACGGCGCGGGAATTGTAGAAAATATAGTAAATCAAAAGATTGACGGAATAAACAAGGAATATTATGTGTTCAAAATGCCTGTCGGCAGTATGCTGGTTATGATACCTATCAACAATTCAGACGGTATCGGTGTGCGCCGTATCATCGACTCAAATCAAGCGGAGGAGCTTATCTGTTCGTTCGGTGAAATTGACGCGGATATGACGCAGAATTGGAACAAGCGTTATCGCGAGAATATGCTGCGTATAAAGAGCGGCGACCTCACGGAAGTTGCCAGAGTTGTCAAGGGGCTGATGCAACGTGAAAAATTACAGGGTCTGTCTACCGGTGAGCGCAAAATGCTACATTCGGCAAAGCTGATTCTGGTTTCTGAAATAGTCCTCGCCCAAAACGGGATTTATGAAGACGTGGAACAGCGCGTCAACAAGGCGATGGTAGGATAATGGCTCTCTTTTCCAAAAAACCTAAAAAAATAAAACGCCCGTATGTCACCGCTGTAATAGCGGCGGCGGGCGTTTCTTCGCGGATGGACGGGCTTGACAAGCTGTTCGCGCTTTTGTCGGGTATCCCGGTCATCGCGCATACATTACTGGCGTTTGAGAGGTGCGAGGATATAACGGATATTATCATTGCGGCTTCAAGCGATTCGATTGTGCCTATCGGTGATATATGCAAACAGTACTGCATTGAAAAACCCGTTACAATTCTCAGGGGCGGCGAGACAAGGGTAGAATCAGTGTATAACGCGCTGATAAACGCCGCGCCGGAAGCTGAATACGCCGCGATACATGACGGCGCGCGTCCGCTGATAACGCCGGAATTAATTTCCGATATTGTGCGTTCCGCCGTGAAGCACGGCGCGTGCGTTCCCATAGTTCCGATGAAAGATACCGTTAAAATTATGAAAGACGGAAATATCGTTTCAACGCCCGACAGGTCGGTTCTGGGTGCGGCGCAAACGCCGCAAGTATTTGAGATAGGTCTTATTAAAGGCGCGTTGACAAAGTCGCCGGATGTCACCGATGACGCGCAGGCTGTAGAGCAAATGGGCATACATATAATCAGTGTCCCCGGTCGCGGCGACAATATAAAAATAACTACCCCCGAAGATTTAGCGGCTGCGGAAGCGTTATTGGCGGCGCGGTTATGAGAATAGGACACGGTTACGACACGCACAGGCTTGTCCCCGGGCGCAAGCTGATACTCGGCGGGATTGATATACCCTTTGAGAGAGGATTACTGGGGCATTCCGACGCGGATGTGCTTGTACACTCCGTTATTGACGCGTTATTAGGCGCGGCGGCTATGGGAGATATAGGCACGCACTTCCCCGCCGATAACTCTAAGTATAAGGATGCCGACAGTATCGAGCTGTTAAAAGATACGGCTTCGATGCTGAGAGCCAAGGGGTATAAAATCGGGAACATAGACGCGACATTGATTATTCAAAACCCGAAAATTGCGCCGTACATCGTGCCTATGCGCGAAAAAATCGCGGGCGCGTTGGAGCTTGAACTTGACCGTGTCAGCGTAAAAGCGACAACGGAGGAGGGCATGGGCTTTACCGGCACGGGAGAGGGTATCTCCGCCCACGCGGTTGTGCTTTTGCACTCTTAATTATCTAAAATGTATACAACTGCTTTTCTTCTGCCGAACGCCCAGCATTCGGCATATGTTTCAAAATACAAGTCGATAATGTTACCCTTAATAACGCCTCCGGTATCCTCGGCGGTGGCGATTCCGTATGTCCACTTTCCGTTCGCCGCTTCGACATAAACCTTACTGCCTAACGGAATAACACTCGGGTCAACGGCAATTATTCCCGGACGGGGGACAGTTCCCGTTTTAGTTCGCGCTTCGGGTCGCCCCTCCGCGCTGTACGCCGTGGCTTGAACATCTAACATACGATTATATATATACGTCACGCCGCCGACTGTAATCGTACCCGCCGTGCCGTATTCAACGATTCTTACCTGAGGTTCGGAAACTGTGCGCGAACCTATATAATCCTCGCTCACCAAAACACCGTCAATATAATTTAATCTGTATATATGCTCGGTAACGCCTTCAATGCCCTCCTGCAAGACGTTCTCAATATCGCGCCCGAGTTTTTTATTTTCGCGCATAACCTCGTCATACGGTATCGGCTCATTCTCGTAACGCAGCACGGTATCATTCCGAGTAACAATAATTTCCATTCCGTCATATGAGGGCGTACCGATGGCAGGCTCGACCGCATCGGAGGGACGCAGATTCACGCCCGCGCGTTCAAGCATATACGACACGGATTCGCCGCGAGTCATTAGCCTGATAGTTTTGCCATCGGCGTGAATCGTGATATAAGCAGTTCGCTGTATAACTATCTCAGAAAAACCGCCGCCGAAGCTCTCACTCTCCGGTAAAGATATAGAGTCCGCGCCGCTTACAGTGACACCCGCCTGTTGCAGCGCACTCAACACATCGCGCTCATATGTGGTGTGTATTATGACGTTACCGCCGTCGATGATTATGTAATGGTTACGCATTGAAAGGAAGTTGATGACCGTAAACATAAAGACAGCCGCTATAAGCGGTCCGATGAAAATTCTGGATGTAACTATTCGCTTGAAATTATCCCACGATTCGTGCGCGGTTTTCGTCATCAACTCACCTCCTTTGGTATTTGGTAGACATAAAGCCCGTATATATAATATTATGTCTATCATTACGCAATAATTCGCTCCATTGTACAATTTTTTTGCGATATTGTCAAATTTGAGACGGCGGGCGATATTGGGGTATGTTGTAAACTCAAATATGAGGATTGACCTTGTCAAACAATTAATGTTCTGATAGAATGTGATACAATAGTTTATAAATTGTTTTACCGGAGGATTTTTCAATGACCCTTGACTCGAATTTTATAATCGACATTGTCGAAGCCGACCTTGCCGCCGGGCGGCATGATAAAATAAGGACACGCTTCCCTCCCGAACCGAACGGCTGTATGCACATTGGTTCGGCAAAAGCTATATACATCAGCTACTCCATAGCCAAACGCTATGGCGGTACTTTCAATCTGCGCTTTGACGACACGAATCCGGCGAAAGAGGATGAATCGTTCGTGCGCTCGATTGAGGAAGACATTATATGGCTTATCGGCGAAAAACCAAGCGGCGGCATATTTTACGGCTCGGACTACTTCGGCAAATGCTATGAATTTGCCTTGCAGCTCATTGAACAGGGCGATGCTTTCGTCTGTGACCTCTCCGCCGATGAAATGCGCGAGTATCGCGGCACTCTTACGCAACCGGGGCGCGAAAGCCCGTACCGCAACCGTTCCGTTGAGGAAAATCTCGATTTATTTATGCGTATGAAAGACGGCAAGTTCCCCGATGGGACGAGAACCCTCAGGGCAAAAATTGATATGTCCTCCCCTAACATCTGTATGCGCGACCCGGCTATTTACAGGATAATACACATACATCATTACAGGCAGGGAAACAAGTGGAATATTTATCCAATGTACGATTACGCTCACCCAATACAGGACGCGCTTGAGGGCATTACGCACTCTCTCTGTTCCATAGAGTTTGAAAACAACCGCCCTCTGTATAACTGGGTTGTAGAAAAAATCGGGTTTGAATCTCCGCCGCACCAATATGAGTTTGCGCGTTTGAATATGACGCATACCTTTATGGGCAAACGGCATTTGACGCGATTGGTAAACACAGGTACTGTGAGCGGCTGGGACGACCCGAGAATGCCCACGTTGTCCGGTCTTCGCAGACGCGGCTATACGCCGTCCTCCATAATTGACTTCGTGCGCCGCGCCGGATACTCAAAGTCGTATAATGTTGTGGATTCACGGCTTTTGGATCATTGCGTCCGCGAGGAACTGAACGCTTCCGCGCCGCGCCGCGTTGCGGTTTTCAAGCCGTTAAAAGTGACAATCACTAATTATCCGACTGACAAGGAAGAAGTCTTTACACTTCCCAACAATCCCGACAATCCCGAAGCGGGTACGCGGGAGCTCATTTTCACCAGTGAGCTTTGGGTCGAGGAAGATGACTTTATGGAAGACGCTCCGAATAAGTTTCACAGGCTCAAACCGGGCGGCGAGGTGCGTCTTATGGGCGCGTATATCATTAAGTGCGAGGAAGTTATAAAGGGCGGCAACGGCGAGGTCGTTGAGCTAAAATGTACGGCAGATATTGAGACGCGCAACAGTATGCCGGCAGACGGGCGCAAAGTAAGGGGTACAATTCACTGGTTAAGCCAAAAGTATGCCGTTGATGCCGAGTTAAGACTTTATGATAAACTTTTCACGCTCGAAGATATGAACTCCATGCCCGAGGACAAGACATATGACGATTACCTGAATCCGGAATCTCTGGTAATTCATAAGAACGCGAAAATCGAGCCTTGCCTTGAAAAAGCAACCCCGGGTGAGCGTTTTCAGTTTGTTCGCAGCGGATATTTCTGCAAGGATGATGAAACCAAGGTTTTTAACAGGATTGTCGCGTTGAAAGACAGTTATAAAATTATTTGAATATTTGAAACAGAAGAAACGCCCACTTTACAGCAGACGCTTCTTCCGTTGATGGTGGATTCATGGTGTTGCACCAATAATCCATAATGGTTTACTATTCGGCAGAGTATCAGGCATTCACCTTCTCATCTGCCCAAGTCTTCAACGTCTTGGTGTTGCACCGACATTGTGACTAAGTAAACTATAACATACTATACTCCTAATGTCAACTTTTATTCAAAATATTTTTCTCAACCCCAACATATCTCGATCAGTGTTGTCTGAGCTATACAATTTATCTGTATAAAGTTTCCCAAAACCGTAATAATCTAGTTTTCCTCTTTTTATGGTTATAAATGAAGAGGGGATAAAATCTGCAACCTGTAATCCGGCACAATTATCTTGTTTTATGATAAACCCAATACTGGAAATATGTCGCCTAATGTCTTCGGTTGGAACGAGCAACGTCCCATTATGTTGCAATGAATAAAAATAATCAAGAATTTTTTGATTCTCTTTCATAGTTCTTGACTCCAATATAATTGAACCAACTCCTCCAATACTCCTCAGATAATGAGCATAATTCTCCGCAATATAATACAGTGCAATATCATATTCAGTAATTCCTCGTTTTGGTCTTGGATATACATCCTTTGCCTTTTTTGAATCAAAGTAACATCCAAATGTAATAATTGGTAGTAGTTCAAAAGCACTATGCAAATCCGCCCAAAAATCAATGCGCTCGGTTTGTGGCTTTAATTGCCCCAAAATATTTATATTTTTCTTCATCTTTGTAAAGTGAAAAACAACATTTGTATCACCATAATATTTCTTTTTGAAGTCATTTATTGCCGGAATCAATACATTTTCATAATCATCCTTCATAATTGCAAAACCCGCAAGGCAAAAATAAGGATTATCAGCATTGCTTTTGGTCTCGTCCAAAAACAATATGTACTCAGCCATGCTCCTGCACCACCTTCTCAAGATGACATCATCATATCATAAGATGTCGAATCGTGCAAGCCGATGGCTTAAACGGACAGTTATAAAATTTGTAGAAAATTTTTTTCAAAAAACGCTTGACATTTTTTTACAGACGTGTTATAGTCACAACATAAAAGCGAAACCGATAATGGCAAAGCGGATGAAAATCTGTGACGCAAAGCTAGAGGGTCTAACCCGTCTAAACGGTATGACAGCCAGCCGCCGAAAGCGTTTTTTTGTCGTTCTGTTATTTAGATTTTATCTTCAACTCGTTTTCCCCCTCATTCTTCCATACCATCTTCTCAGCGCGAAAAACATGGCCTAACAGCCATGTTTTTCGTTTATTTTTGTCATTATCAGCGCGTCTTCTTTGGGTTTGTCGTAATACCCTTTACGCTTGCCCAATACCTCAAACCCGAATTTTTCATACAGCGATATGGCGGCGGAATTGCTCTCACGGACTTCGAGCGTGAATAACCTCAAATCACAGCGCAACATTATATCAACAAGTGTACGCGCAAGCCCCAAACGGCGAAATTCCGGCAATACGGCAACGTTGGTGATGTGTCCTTCATCAATTACAACGTGTAATCCGGCGTATGCCACTAGCGCGTCTCCCGCAAAAGCTCCCCAGTAGTAGGCGTAATCATGCTCGAACTCGCTCTCGCAGGCGTTTACCGACCACGGCATTGAGAAACAGCGGCTCTCAATGTTCGCCATTGCCCGCGCGTGGGATGTGTCAAGCCTAGAAAAGTGACAGTTGTTCATTCTGAGTTTTTTTATTGTTCAGAAATTTTTTGAAGCCCAGTTTTTTATAGAAATCGGTCAAATCGCGGGATTCTTCCGGATTCAGGGCGTTAGGTAAATCTACCGGGGCGTTTATATCTATTCGCGACAGTGTCCGGCTGAGGTAAGCCATTTCTTTTCCGTTCTCAATTTTGCTTTTCATTGACGGTGTCAATTCGTCAAGATGTTCATAGATTGTCTCGAGACTGCCGAAACGCCGCATTAAGTCCAGAGCGGTCTTCTCGCCCACTCCTACTATACCGGGGATGTTGTCCGACTTGTCTCCCATCAACGCTTTCAGGTCAATTAACTGCGCGGGAGTTAATCCGTATCTCTCAAATACCGTTTCGGGGGTATATATAACGGTTTCGGTTCTGCCCAAGCGCGACAAGATGTGAATAATCGATACGCGGTCTGACGCGAGTTGGAGCGCGTCACGGTCACCCGTGACAATATAGCAGTCATGTCCGGCATTGCCGCATAAACGTCCGAGTGTCCCTAACAGGTCATCGGCTTCATAGCCTTCAACGGCATACCGTGTTATGCCGCATAAATCCAAATATTCATTATAAATCGGTATCTGAGCCGCCAGTTCATCGGGCATTCCGTGCCGCGTTGCTTTATATCCGTCATACAGTTTGTGGCGGAATGTGGGAGCTTTCAAGTCCTGCGCGACATAGACGGCATCGGGATTATGCTCGTTTTTGAGCTTGTTGAGAATGTTTATAAATCCGTATACGGCGTTCGTGGGCGTACCGTCCGGCGCGTTTAGCGGCATAACGCCGTAATACGCGCGGTTTAGCAAGCTGTTACCATCGAGGGCTAAGATTTTCATATGATTAACACCATCATCTGCGGGCGCGCAATGCGCGCCCCTACAATTTTTTCCACTTCTGTCCTTGGGGAGTATCTTCAACGGCGATACCCATAGCTTTCAATTCATCGCGCAGTCTGTCGGATTCCGCCCAGTTTTTCGCGGCACGCGCTTCTTGCCGCGCGTCTATGAGTGCTTGAGCGGACGGTTCGATACTTTCTTCGTTGTCTTTAGGCGGATTCGCCAGATTCAACCCCATTACGGCATCGCAGCTCAAAATGAAATCGTAGAGTTCACGGCATTTTTCGGGATAACGCGCCGCTTCCCAAATAATACCCAGACCTTTGGGGATATTCAAATCGTCTGAAACAGCTTCAATAAAACGTTCGCGGGCTTCTTTGGCAAAAGCCGCGCCGCTCGCGCTGTTTGCCGCCGATTTATGTGTTTCAAGAGCCGCCGTCAAACGGTTATACGAGGTTTTAGCATCGTCCATGCCCTTCCATGTGAAATTGCATTTGCTACGGTAGTGCGCGTTGGCGCAGAAATATCTGAAATGCTCGGGAGCATAGCCCTTTTCTTTCAAATCGCTGACAGTGTAGGTGTTTTGCAGGCTCTTTGACATCTTGCCGCCATCCACAAGCATGAACTCGGCGTGCATCCAGAACCGCGCGGGATTTTTGCCCGTAAACGCTTCGGATTGGGCAATTTCATTTTCGTGGTGTATGGGGATGTGATCGACACCGCCCGTGTGAATATCAAACGTGTCGCCCAGATATTTACGCGACATAGCCGAGCATTCGATATGCCATCCGGGGTATCCCTGCCCCCAACGTGAAGGCCACTGCATGATATGCTCAGGCGGTGCTTTTTTCCACAGCGCGAAATCTGCGGGATGCCGCTTTTCCTCGTTTGTCTCAACACGCGCTCCCGCCTGTAGTTTTTCTAAGTTAACGCGGGAGAGCTTGCCGTATTCCGGGAATTTGCTTATGTCAAAGTAAATCCCGTCCGTAATCTCATAGCCGTATCCCTTTTCATAAAGTCCCTCTACTATCTCCAGCATTTCGAGTATGTGGTCGGTGGCCTTGGGTATAAGCTCCGGGCGTTCAACGCTCAGAGCGTCAATGTCTTTTAAGAATGCCTCAGTGTAGAACGCCGCTATTTCATACGGAGTTTTCTTTGTTTCACGGGCGGTCTTTGCCATTTTGTCCTCGCCCTCGTCCTCGTCCGACACCAGATGACCGACATCGGTGATATTCATAACGTGTTTTATACCGAAATTATTCAGCTTTAACACGCGCCGCAGCCAATCCATGAACAGATATGTCCGCAAATTTCCGATATGGGCGAAATTGTACACGGTCGGACCGCAGCTGTATATGGTTGCTTCCGCTCCGGAGGGAACGAAATCTTCTTTATTGCCGGACATTGTATTATAAATTTTCATATTATCTCTCCATCGCCTAAACATTGCGCTTTGTAGGGGCGGCTATCAGCCGCCCGCGGACGACCAAAGGTCGTCCCTACAGTTTCAATTTGTTTTTTTCGCTGCAAAAAGCCGTCTGTTTTTCCACACATAATCTATGCCCGACCATACCGTGACTGTTACAATAACTATCTGTGTTACGGCGAAAACTTCCGGTCTCCCCTGCGCCCAACTTGTGAGCATAACTAATATACCGAACACCTGCGCCACCATTTTGACTTTTCCCGAAAATATTGCCGCCAGAACGATTCCCGCGTCAACGGCGACAAGCCTCAACGAGGTTACCACGAAATCACGCGCTAATATGACCGCGACCGCCCAACCCCAGACATCCCCGCGCTCAAGAAGCATTATCAACGCGGCGGACACCAGTATTTTATCCGCAAGCGGGTCAATGAATTTGCCGAAATTTGTTACCTGCCCCGTTTTACGCGCTATGTACCCGTCCAAGCCGTCAGTCAGGCTCGCAACGGCAAATATCGTAAACGGTATGAGAATATTCCAGTCTAATATCATTGATACGATGAACAGCGGTGTCAGCGCGATGCGCGTTAAAGTAATTGAATTAGGTAAATTCATACTGTCCCTCCAAATAAATCCCCGTCTATTGATTCGCTTATTTTTACTTGCACAAATTCGCCCGGCTGTACTTTTTTACCGGATTCAAAGAATACCTTGCCGTCAACCTCAGGCGCGTCATAGACCGAACGCCCGAAATAACAGCCCGCCGCCCTGTCATAGCCCTCGCATAATATCTCGAGTGTTTCTTCCATCAAGGTTTCATTGAAATCGTCCATTATCTCCCGTCGAATATCTTCTATAATCTCGCGTCTGCGGCTTTTTGTTTCTTCATCGACCTGTCCTTGCATAATCGCGGCGGGAGTATCGTCTTCGGCGGAATATTCAAACACGCCCGCACGCTCCCATTTTGTCTGCCGCAAAAACTCGCACAGTTCCTCAAAGTCGCCGTCAGTCTCACCCGGAAGCCCGACTATAAAAGAGGTTCTTAAAACAGCGTTCGGTACATTTTCGCGAATCAAATTCACCATCCGCAAAAGTCCCGCTTTATTGCCGCGCCGCCCCATGCTCTTTAATAACTTATCACCGCAATGCTGTATGGGTATGTCGAAATAGGGGGTGCATTTGGGTTGGCGGGCTATAGTTTTTACCAGTTCCTCCGTAACATCATCAGGGTAGAGATAGTGCAGGCGCAGCCAATGTATATTCTCAATTTCACACAATTTGTCTATAAGCTCCGGCAGCACGCGCTTGCCGTACAAATCCAGCCCGTATCGCGTGGTATCTTGGGCAACGAGCGTCAGCTCACGCGCACCGTCCTCCGCAAGAGCTTTAGCTTCGTTTATAATATTGTCCATGCTCCGGCTTCTGAACGACCCTCTAATACTCGGTATCACACAATACGCGCAGTGATTGTCACAGCCCTCGGCTATTTTGAGGTACGCGGTATATTGCGGCGTTCCCAAAATACGCGGCGTTTCGGATACCGGCGCGTTTATATCGCCGAACCGCTCCGGGCGTTTGCCTTCGGCGGCTTCGTTTAACACCTCAACAACATCGTCAAAACTGCCGCACCCGATAACGCCGTCAACCTCCGGTATTTCAAGCATTATCTCGTTTTTATGACGCTCGCTCATACATCCCGCGACTACTATCGTTTTGGGTTTCATCGCGGCAATTTCAAGAATCTGCTCAACGGCTTCCGCTCTCGCGCTCTCTAAAAAGCCGCAGGTGTTAACAATGACGGCATCGGCAACAACGGGGTCGTCAACAAGCTCGTGACCCGCCTGACTGAGCAGCCACAGCATCTGTTCGCTGTTTACCAGATTTTTACTG
The DNA here is from genome assembly GCA_009782385.1 of Oscillospiraceae bacterium. Lineage (GTDB taxonomy): Bacteria > Bacillota > Clostridia > Oscillospirales > UBA929 > WRMG01. The sequence continues at coordinate 28,748 of WRJE01000022.1, forward strand.
CATCCCAAGGATATTAGAGCTGTTCGCAATCACCGTCACCCATGCTTTCCCAAAATTCTTCCAACGCCTCCGTGCCTGTTTCGCGGTCTATACCTCGTTTGTACAGCTCAAAGCGTATTCGTTTCGTTTCCTTATCACCGTAGTGTTTGACGATTGAACGCGCGAACCGCAAGTCGTCAAGGTATCCCAGTTCGATAAAATCTTCAATAACAGCGTTAATTTCATCTTCATCAAAGCCGCGTTCGGTGAGTTTTCTCGTCATACCCGCGATTGAATACTGCCGCGCCGCCAACAGTCGCGCGGCGGCGGCGCGGGCAGTCGTTTTATTCTTCGTCATCGTCAACGGTGACGGCAACGGGTTTTGCCGTCTTTGAACTCGCGGCTGATTTCTTCGCCTTTCCGGACAGCTTGATTTTATCGGAATTTTTGCGTATGTAAGCGTCAATTTCAGCCGCCAGTTCGGGATTGTCTTTTATATATTGCTTCGCGTTGTCGCGGCCTTGACCGAGACGTGTCTCCCCTACCGAAAACCACGCTCCGCTTTTCTGTACATAATCGCACATCACGCCGAGGTCAATAAGCTCGCCCCAATATGAAATGCCCTCGCCGTACATTATATCAAACTCCGCCTCACGGAACGGCGGCGCCATTTTATTTTTTACAAGTTTGGCTCTCGTGCGGTTGCCGATAGCCTCCGTGCCGATTTTGATAGTCTCGACACGCCTTACATCTATACGCACGGAGGAGTAGAATTTCAGCGCGCGTCCCCCGGTCGTAACCTCGGGGTTGCCGTATGAAATGCCTACTTTTTCGCGCAGTTGGTTGATGAAAATCGCCACGGTGTTTGATTTTGAGATAACACCCGCCAATTTTCTGAGTGCCTGCGACATCAATCTGGCGTGAAGACCGACAAACGAGTCGCCCATCTCTCCCTCAATCTCTGCTCTCGGCACAAGCGCGGCAACGGAGTCAATAACCAAAACCTCGATGGCGTTGCTTCTGACAAGAGCTTCGGCAATCTCAAGAGCCTGTTCGCCCGTGTCCGGCTGAGAGACGAGCAAGCTGTCGATATCCACGCCCAACGCCTGAGCATAGACAGGGTCGAGAGCGTGTTCGGCATCAATGAACGCCGCTTCGCCGCCGATTTTCTGCGCCTCGGCTATGACATGGAGAGCAAGCGTTGTCTTGCCGCTGGATTCGGGTCCGTAAATCTCGATTATGCGCCCTCTCGGGAATCCGCCTATGCCGAGCGCGAGGTCGAGCGTTATCGACCCGCTTGGAATGACCCCGGTCTGCATTTCCGCCTGCGAACCCAATCGCATAATCGAGCCTTTGCCATATGCTTTTTCTATTTGCGCCAACGCGGTGTCTAACGCGCTTTTTTTGTCCATGGTGGTGTTCTCCTTTGTAATTTTAATTTATTAGTCACAATAACTATCAGGCATAATAATCCGCCAACGATACAACCGGCTATGTAGAACGAAATTCCTTCCCGTTCGTTAAGCATAAGCACAGAACATATATTGATAACAAAATGGAACGCAATCATTAGCGGTAAGCTCTTACCCGTCTTATAAAATATCCAAGCCATCAAAACCGACCACTCTGTTACCATTAGGACGAAAAGGAGATAGCCAGTAATTCCGAACAGTGATATTTTCCCGAAATACCACGCTCCCCAGAGCAGACCCGTAAACACCGAGCTGAATAATAAAGAATGTTTTTCACGGAAAGCGGGCAGCATAAACCCGCGCCAGCCAACTTCTTCGCCGATACTGCCGATAATAGAAGCAACCGTTACAATTACTAATGGAACGGCGGTATTAAACGCGCCGGGGACATATGGTTTGCCTATAGCGGATAATGTTAACGCGCTTCCGCAAATGATAAAAACGGGAATTAAAACAGCTAACAGCACCAATATAAGTTTATTCGATGAGGAAATCTTCCAATTCATTTCTTTGAAAGGCGTGAAGTCTTTGCCGAATAAGCACAGCAACAGCAAGCCGCATAAAGGCGAAAGCTGCGCTCCGGCAAGGCTTATGGCATATTGCGCGGGATTTTCCGCGTCAAGCAACGCGGCGAAAGTTCCGCCTAAAATCACGGTAAATATTATTGTGAAAACATAGAACCAAATAATTTTGTGTTTTTTCAAACTATTCTTCTCCTTTTTTCATTCTTTGAAATAAATGTACCAACTCGGTGTCTCATCCTTCGTAAATGATTTGTCCCGTTTTAATAACATGAGCCGCAAATCCGCTTTTGTCGTTTTTTCTGTCGA
>WRJE01000023.1 GCA_009782385.1 Oscillospiraceae bacterium
TAAAACCCCGGCATCCTCAAGCAGCGTGAACAGGGGAAAGAAAATCGCCATGGGCGGCAGCATGACAGACACAACCCACGCTAAAACCCTGTAAACACCTAGTATCAGCACTTCCTTTACAATAACGGGAGCAAACGAAAATAAGTCGAGCAGCTTTCCTTCAACCCAAAACAAGAATGTGCTTATTAGCTGTGACGGATAGTTGGATCCGGTTATTGTAAGCCAGAAAATGCCGAGCAGAGCGAGCAGCATGACAGGAAAAGCTGTCAGCTTTCCTGTCAGCAATCTGTCAATCCTTCGGTCGTTGTTTATGTAGTCCTTGTTTTCGCGGATAACAGCCCCGGCACAAATCTCCTCGGCGGTGCGAACGAGTATATCTATGTCGTTGACTTCTTCTTTTTTATCGCGTGGATTTTCTAAAACTTGTGTAACGGCAAGCATAAGCTCGCCAAGGCCTTTTTTATCGCGCGCGGTTGTTCCGATGACCGGAACGCCCAACCTCTGTGATAAAATATCAAGATTCGGAACAATCTGTTTCTTTCTCGCTTCATCCAAGAGATTCACGCATACAATGACATTAGAGGTAATATTCATCGTCTGCAAAACAAGTATTAGATTCCGCTCAAGACACGCGGCATCACACACAATGACGACCGCGTCCGCCTGCTCTGAGCGAATAAAGCCGCACGCGACCTCCTCTTCCGCCGAGTGCGCGTCAAGAGAATAACAACCGGGCAAATCCACAAGCACAAATCCCTGATTTTTATATGTATAATACCCCTGTGCGCTTGTGACGGTCTTTCCGGGCCAGTTGCCCGTATGCTGCCTAAGTCCGGTCAGCGCGTTAAATACCGTGCTTTTCCCGACATTGGGATTGCCGCACAGAGCTATTACTTTGTCAGTCTCGCGCGGTTTCTTTACAAAACCCTCTGTATCTATAGGGATTTTTGCCAATCTCATATCATTCAACCCTTATTTTTATATGCGCGGAATCCTCCGCCCTAAGCGCGATAACCGCTCCTCTGACAAAAAAAGCTGTTGGGTCACCCAACGGGCTTATCTGCGTACACATAACAAGGGTATCTTTAATAAACCCCAAATCCAAAAGCCTGCGGCTCATTTTATAGTTTGGGGCAATATCGGTAATAACCGCGCTTTCTCCCGGCTTCAGCTCCGAAAGTGTAGTTTTCATAAGAATACCTCCAAAAAAAGAGATATGGAAACCCATATCTCTAAATTATGCAAATTTAGTGTGATTTGCTACTTTTTTTAATCGGTCTTACTAAACATCCTTTTCCATAGCCTATTAAATCATCGCGTCCGGCTTTGTGCAGTGCCGCTATAACCTGTTTGCGCTTATCCGGGCGTTTCCACTGCAGAAGCGCACGCTGCATTGCTTTCTCGTTTTGGGTACGCGCGACATAGACGGGTTTCATGTTGCGCGGGTTAAGTCCGGTGTAATACATACACGTTGACAGCGTTCCGGGTGTTGGATAGAAGTCCTGTACCTGTTCGGGATGCCGTCCCATTTTGTGCAATGTTTCAGCGAGGTTAACAGCATCGTCAAGTGTACATCCGGGGTGAGAAGATATCAAATACGGAACAACAAACTGCTTTTTGCCGTAACGCTTGTTTAATCTGTCAAATTTGCTTTCAAACTCAAGATATTTCTCCCATTTTGGTTTGTTCATCAGCTTTAGAACATTAGGCGCGCAATGCTCAGGCGCGACCTTCAACTGCCCGCTAATGTGATGCTTCACAAGCTCTGACAATAATAAATCATGTTTATCGAGCAGAAGATAATCGTATCGCAGCCCCGATCGCACAAACACTTTCTTAATATTGGGAATTTCCCTAAGTTTTCTTAGCAAACTGACATAGTCCAGCGAATCGGTATTAAGTTTAGGGCAAGGTTCGGGAACGAGGCACGAACGGTGCTTACACATAGCTTTAGAATTACAAGCCCTGTGGCGGAAATTTGCGGTCGGTCCGCCGACATCGTGAATATATCCTTTGAAATCCGGCTGTTCGGTCAGCGACCGCGCTTCTTCAATGACAGAATCATGCGAACGAGCTGTAACGACACGCCCCTGATGGAACGCAATCGAGCAGAAATTGCACGCTCCAAAGCATCCGCGGTTGTGGGTTATGGAAAACTTGACCTCCTCAAGAGCCTTTATACCATCTTTATACATCGGGTGTGCGGCGCGTGTGTAGGGTAGTCCGGCGAACGTGTCCAGTTCACTTTCAGAGAGCGGGGCGGCAGGAGGATTCTGCACCAACAGCTCGTCTCCGTGCGCCTGCACAACAGTCCGACCCGTTTCCGCGTCCTGCTCATTATACTGCGTCATAAACGCGCGGCAGTACGCAAACTTATCTCTCACAACAGTTTCAAAGGGTTCGCAGACAGCAATATCACCCTCCGGATACTCTGTCGAACGGTAACAAATCCCCCGTATATCACAGTAATCCATTTTGCGTTTTATTCGTTCAGCAAGCTGTAATATCGCGCGTTCGCCCATGCCGTAAACAAGCACATCCGCGTCCGCGTCTATTAGATAAGACGGTCGTACCGCATCGTCCCAGTAGTCATAATGCGCGAACCTCCGAAGCGATGCTTCAAGCCCTCCTAAAATGATTTTAACACTTTCACCGAACGCCGTTCGCGCCATACGCGAATAAACTAATGATGCCCTGTCGGGGCGTAAACCGTCACGCGGACTGTACTCATCGCCGGAACGCCGCTTTTTGGCGGCGGTGTAGTTGGCAACCATCGAGTCTATGTTCCCGCCTGTAACGAGAACAGCAATCCGAGGCATTCCCATATTCGAGAAATATTTAGAAGATTGCGGCTGTGCCAACACAGCGACACGATACCCACGAGATTCCAAAACGCGGCCGATAACGGCCGCGCCAAAACTTGGATGGTCAACATAGGCATCGCCTGTTACCAGCAAAAAATCGTAATAATACCATCCGCGTCCGCGCATTTCATCACACGAAACGGGCAAAAAAACTAACGCCATTGCACCGAAGGCTCATTTGGCGGGACGGTTATATCCAATGACAGCAGGAGTAATTGACCTTTATGCCCGTCTTCTATACCGAACTGCTTGAAACCGTGCTTCTTATAGAAGTACAGCGCGTGTTCGTTTGAATCCGCAACGCGCAAAACTACCTCCGAACGCCCCAATTCCCGATATACCGACACGGCGTGTCCCAGTAACTGTACTCCCATTCCCTTACCCCGACAGCGCGGCTCTAAGTAAAAAAACGATATATGTCCTGTCCCGGGCTTCAAATTTGCTTCAACATCGAGCTGCAATATTCCAACCGGCTCTCCGTCCTCAACGGCGAAGACAACTGCGCGGGGATGCCCCGCTTGCTGCTCTCGCGCCATGTTGAGTAACGACCCGGCTTCATAACCGACTAAGTCTCCGTATATGCTGAACCAAGCGTCACGGCGGTATGCCTCGACACGCTTGGACTCCGTCTTAAAGTCCGGTGTGCGAAATAAAAACCCCGGATCAACAGTATCCGTACCCTCTCTCCACCACGATTGTTGAGCAAGCGTGGACAATTCGCCCAGATGACTGTTGTCCGCGTATAGCTCTATAGAATACTTATTATTCTCGTAATTGAGAACTGATACCGAAGTATTGTCTCCATGGGGTAATGTGTTTATCTCTTTCACGCTCAATCCCGATATGCGCGTCATTAAAGCTCGTGTAAACATACCGTGACTGACGATGGCTATCGAATCCTCGCTTTTGTGACGCAGTACAATCTCCCGTAACGCGCTTACGCCGCGTTCAACAATTTCGTCAATCGTTTCCGCGCTTTTCAGCGCAAACTCCCATGGACGCAACGAAAACGCCGCGTCATCTTCAGGCCAGCCGCGCTTAGTTTCGACCCATGGCATATCCTCCCACGGACCGAGAAATATTTCACGTAATCCCTTATGCGTAGTTACAATCAGCCCGCGCGGCTCTGCTAATGCGTTAGCCGTGCGCCACGCCCTGTATAAATCGCTTGAATAAATCGCGTCTATTTTTGTATTTTCAAATCGTTTTTGAAGCGCGGAAAGTTGGGCTTTGCCGTTTTCCGTGACTAAACCGTTGTATTGCCCGTGACAACGGCGGTATAAGTTACCTTCGGCTTCACAGTGGCGTATCCAGAAGATTTTCATAGCTGATTAAAGCCCAACCCCGTAATCAGTTTGGGGTAGAAATACGTGGACTTCTGCGGCATTTTTTCACCCGCGAGAGATACGTCCCGTATTTGAGAAATTTTAGTCGGCGCAAGTATAAAAGCGCACTGTCCGCTTCCGCTGTCAACCATATCTTTGGCTTCGTTCATGTCCCTCGTGTATGTAAGGTTGCTCTGTGCCGACATAGCGGCTTTGTCGATACCGAAATGCGGCTCTAGCATAAGACTGTGAAGAATAGCCACATCGAGTTCCCGATACGCATCGCTTTTATCCGGCATGATTTCTTTCATTGCATTGGTGTTTTTAAGCGTAAACTTATAACTTTTTCCATTCCAATACATCAGAACAGAACCGTTCGGCGGCTCACGCAACTCGACCTCAGCGACATCGCAAATCTCTCTCATAGCGGTCAGAAGTCTTTCAGGCGCGTCCGTTTCACATCCCGCTATTACTCTGTGTGTTGGAAGTACGACAAGACCGGAGCTGTTCATGTCCACAAGTGTCGTCATAATATATTCCGCGCCGTAAAGTTCACGGTATTTCAGAGCTGTCTCATATCTGTGATGCCCATCCGCGATAAACACCTGTTTATCGCTAAGCGCGGCAGTCAGCTTACTCTGAGTATCCGTATCGGTTATACGCCAAAGACGGTGCGTCACACCATCCGGCATTGAAAACTCTATGTCCGGCGCGGCTTTCGCGGCGGACGACAGCGCTTTCTCCGCTGTGCCGTCATCGTTATACAACCCGTAAATCGCGCTGAAATTACATCCTGTTTCAGTCATTAACGCAAGCCTGTCGGCTTTGGCTTTTGAAAGCGTTTCCTCGTGGGGCAACACCCTATTTTCACTAAAAGGAGTTAGCTCAAGGCGGGCGGTGAAACCACGCAATGTATAATCATTCTCATTAACGCGAAAATCCATTTCTATCATGTAATACGCGGGATTTTCATCGCGCCGCAGAATGCCGCTGTTAAGCCAGTCGTTCAATCGGCTCGCGGCGGCTTTATACGGCTCATTGTCAAGCGGACGTTCAAGCCGTATGGCGTTGTACGGGTTGCGCGATTCCAACTCACGCTGCACCGTCTCGGAGACGACATCATACGGCGGGCAGCACAGTGAGTTCCACGCGCCCGCGCCGCTATGATACATGAGTGCGTTAAACGGTTGAATCTTCGGCATTTTCGGTATCCTCACTCTCTTTGTCGGGCATTTCAAGTGCTTTATTAGTCATGGGCTGTAAACTCACGATATAAATAAGCGCGAACGTCATCCTCATATAATCGGCAATATTCGCCGCGTTGAGAGAAACTGAATACGGGTCAATTATCTTTGCCGCGAACGGCGATACGGCGCAAACAAAAGTGAAAAACACACCCATCACCCACACGAACGACAGAAGCCTAGTCTTTTTGATTCCAAAGTAAATGCCCGCGAATGTACTGGCGGCGATTGAGAAAAATAAAACCGCCATAAAGTCATTGAAATAGCTTAGAACGACCGGATTAGCCTGATTTTTGGCGTGGAGAGTAAGAAACCAAAATATACCATAGAAAATCGGTATTGTCGCGAAGAATCCCAATGTCATCTTTTCGGCGTTGCGTGATGTCGATAAAAGCAGTACACAGATTGCGGACGCGATGCTGAAAATAGCGAACGCTGTCTGTATCAGAGTAGCTTTATCGCGAATGATTTCTATGACATCCATGATTCCCGATGCGCCAAGCATTAAGGCGGACACGAGCAGAAGCGGGTTTCCGCCTCTGCCTGAGCCAACGGCAATAGACTTAACCATAAGCGCGTATACAAACACGAGTACGGTCAATCCGTGAAAAATCCATGTCAGATAGTGGTCTGATGCCGCAAGCCCGGAACTGCTATCGAACACAACAGAGAGCGACAACGCGCGAACAGCGGTCGCGACAATAACCACAAGAACGAACAATACGGCAGGCAAGTTAATCCTTTTCATAAGTTCCCCCTACAAATCCCTCTCGGACAGAGGTACATAATTTCTTTCTTTTGTTACCGGGCGGTATGCAGGACGGATAATACGCCCGCCGAACACCGCTTCTTCTATTCTGTGCGAACACCAGCCGACCATACGGGAGATGGCGAACATCGGCGTGTAAAGCTCTGTCGGTATGTTAAGCATTGAATAAACAAATCCGGAGTACAAATCCACATTTGCGGAGATGACTTTCGTATCGTTCTTGACCTCGGCGAAAATCTTTGGAGTAAGCTCCTCGACAGCCTCGATAAGCTCATACTCCGCCAGCATAGCGCGCGCCGAAGCCAGTTTTCGCGCGAACTCTTTCAGTACAATAGCGCGGGGGTCACTTAACGTATACACGGCGTGTCCCATACCATAAATCAACCCGGAGCGGTCGCCGGCTTCTTTGCGTATGAGTTTTGCTATATACGCGGAGAGTTCATCGCGGTTCTGCCAATTACTGACATTCTCCATGATGTCTTTAAGCATAGCCACGACTTTATTGTTCGCGCCGCCGTGGCGCGGTCCTTTTAATGAACCTATTGCCGCCGCCAATGCCGAGTATGTGTCCGTGCCGGATGACGAAACAACGCGGGTTGCAAACGCGGAGTTGTTGCCGCCGCCGTGTTCGGCGTGAAGCACAAGGCACAGGTCGAGCATACGCGCCTCGTCATTCGTAAAGTGACCGTCCGGACGCAGCATATAGAGCAAATCCTCGGCAAGCGCGTGTCCCAGCTTGGGGCGGTGCAGTACGAGACTGTAATTATCGAAATAGTGGCGTTTTACCGCGTAAGCGTGACCAACGATTGTCGGTATACGCGCAATCAGCTCAAGGCTCTGGCGGATAAGGTTCTGCGGCGAACAGTCATCGGGATTGGGGTCGTATGAATATAGCGCGAGTATAGAACGCGCAATCTTATTCATAATATCCTTTGACGGAGCCCTAATAATCATATCCTCGGTAAAACCATCGGGGAGCTGGCGCAAATCATCGAGCAGTTCACTGAACTCCTCAAGCTGTGCCGATGTAGGTAAATCTCCCATAAGAGTTAAGTATATAGTCTCGGCAAAGCCGTATCTGCCCTCGTTCATAAACCCTTGGATTAAATCACGTATCTCAATGCCCCGGTAAAAGAGCTTCCCCTCAACAGGAACGCGCTCGCCATCAACCAAGACCGCGCCCTGAACGCTGCCGACCCGGGTAAGTCCGGCAAGAACGCCTGTACCATCGGGGTTTCTCAATCCTCTAAACACACGAAGTTTTTCATAATGCTCCGCGTCTATTTTGTTCTTTTCAATGTAACCCGCGCATATTTTATTAACGAACGAGTCAAGCCTCTCACTCATGCAAGTCACTTCCTTTTAAGTATAATCGCTCAATTATACAATAAGATTATTGTTCTGTCAATGGAGAATGTGTTATGAAGCAAATAATATTAGTTTCACTCGCGCTCATGCTCGTCCTGTTCCTGTTTCCGCTTGCCGTTATGCCGGACGAGCCGTTGCTGTCCGGTCTCGCGCTTGTTGAGACTGACGAGCTAGATGACGGCGATTCCGAACATACTTCCGATTACATAGTCCCTTTCGCTGAAGACAGCGGCACTCCGCCGCCCGAACCTGAAGAAACTCTCTCATTCGATGCCAACACCTATGTAACCGTCATTGTCAACGATGAGATGACTGAGCTTTCGCTTAAAGATTATCTCAGGGGCGTTATGGCAGGCGAAGTACCCGCGTCATTCCCTGAAGAAGCCCTTAAAGCGCAGGCTGTGGCGGCGCGTACCTATATTATGCGAAACCCCGCAGCAACATTCATAGATGACCCGTCAACTTGCATGGCGTACTCCGATAAATATGACCCCAGACTTGACGCGGCCGTGGAGAATACTGACGGCGAGGTGTTGATGTATGACGGCGAGCCGATTCTCGCGGTGTTTTTTTCGACATCATCGGGAAAAACGGAAAACGCCGCCGATGTCTGGGGCGGCGAGTATCCATATCTTGTCGCGGTTGACAGCATAGGCGAGGATGATTCGCCCGGCAGACACGCCTCAATCACGGTCGACCTCAGTGACTTTTGGGCGGCATTGGACGGCGTTGCCCCCTCCGAGACACCGTTCGGCACGGTGGCACGCACGCCCTCGGGCGGGGTTTCGTCCATTGAGATTAGCGGAGTTGAAGTGAAAGGCACGGAACTGCGCGCGTTGTTTGGGCTGAACTCCACAAATTTTACCGTTGCGATAATAAACGGAAAAGTTGTCTTTGAAACTGTCGGCTACGGTCACGGAGTGGGTATGCCTCAATACGGCGCGTGCGCTATGGCGCTTGAAGGCGCGGGGTACGAGGAAATTTTAAGGCATTATTACACAGGCGCGGAAATGGCAAAACTGTCGCCTGTCAGCTAAGTATGCTTGATCTGTCCATGTTTTCCATAACGGGTACGCCGAATGGGCAGCGGCTTTCACAGTGTCCGCATTTAACGCACGAATCGCCTTTGTACGGCAATTCTCCGTATTGTGCTTTGATTGACTGCGGGATTTCTCGGGTATTAAGCATAGCGACATCAAGATACTTGTTAACAGCGGCAATGTCAATATTCGCCGGGCATGGCTGGCAGTGACTGCAATACAGGCATTTGCCCCTAAAGTCATTACGCGCGGCAGAAAGGACTTTTGAATAGTCTTTTTCTTTTTCGTCAAGCATCAGATATTTAAGTACATCTCTCATCTCTGCCGCTGTTTTGCAGCCGGGCAGCACACTGCAAACTCCCGGTCTGGACAGTGCGTAGTGGACGCACTGCCCCACCGACAGCGGCTCGCTAAACGGCGAGTATTCAGCGGACAACAATTTCCCTGCGCCGAACGTTTTCATAACGGTGATGCCTATTTGCTTCCGGTCGCAAAGCGCGTACAGGGCAGCTCTGTCCGGGTCAATACCTTTGAACATATCCTTGCCGAAATCCTTTTCTAAATGTTCAAGAGTATATTCATCGACCGGCAGCATATCAAAAGCCGGGTTGACACTGAACATCAGCATCTCGGGCAGTCCTGTATTAATTGCTTTTACGGCGGTCTTCGGATTATGAGAGCTGAAGCCTATATTACCAATGTCACCCTGCTTTTTCAGTCTTTGCACATAATCGGCAAACCCCGTCTCGAACACATCTTCATAATCTTTGTCGGAATCGATAAAAAACATCATCCCAAGTTCGATATGTCCGCCGAAAATCCGCAGAAGTTCCTCAAAGTATCTCTGTGCCGTTGGTAAATCACGGCTTATGTCATACTGCTGTTTTACATCCGTTGAACCGATGTGTCCCTGAATAATGACATCCTTTCGCCTGTCCCCTAACGCTTTGGCGACAGCTTCGCGTATTTCCTTTCCCGGCATGAACATATCGAAAATGTTAACGCCGCCCTCCAATGCCGCGTCTACTGTCTCCTTTATCTGCGCGTATGGCTTTCCGCCGTCCAAATGCTCGCAGCCCAGACCGATAATACTCGTTTTTAATCCGGTCTTGCCCATTTTTCTGTATTCCATAATGACAACATCTCCTTGAATATTTCCGTTCTCTGCCGCTGTCATTTTACCATGTGCGAAGTTGGATTACAAGGAAAAGGTGCGATTGTGCAGATATCTAGCCCTCAATATCAATCTCCTGTCCCGGCTCTATAATCAGTTTGTTCGGCGCGTCCCACTTTTCGCCTTTCTTGCGGACGGACTCACCCGGCTTTAGATGTATAAGTATATTGTGTTTCGCTCCGATTATCCGGGCGCACTCGGCGGCTTCATCGGGATTCATATTGAAAAGTCCATCGCCGGGGAACAAAGCATAGTCAAGCTCCAACGCGGCGAATGATTCCATCTGTTTTGTTTGTGAAGTGTCGCCGGAAGCGTAAACTTTCACGCCGTCAAGCGTGATTATATAACCCACGCATTGCTTCGGGTCGTGGTTTTTGTTTGCCGCCTCCACAGCTTGAATCAAGATACCGCCGATATTTAAGTCGTTATGCCTGCCGCCCTCAAGGGCTTCTTCGTTCGTTATAATCAGGCAATCCGGTTTTTGGGCGCAGCGTTTGATTTGGTTGTGATCCCTGTGCTGGTGCGTGACGAGGATGAGGTCGGCGGGCAAATCGTAGCCCTTTCCCTTATATGGGTCGATGTAAATGACGCGCCCGTCATCGGCGGTTAGGCGGTAGCTTCCGTGTCCTTGAAATAATAATTTTGGCATAATCGTTAACTTCCTTTCAACATTTCACTGTGTTTGGGCGAGGCTATCTCTTCCCGAACGCAACCTTTATCTCCGTTCCCACGCCGAGCTTGCTTTTCATCGACAACTCCCATCCGTACAAAGCGCAGATGTGCTTGATAATGGACAGTCCCAAGCCCGTGCCGCCGCTCCGCTGGGAGCGGCTTTTTTCCACACGGTAAAACCGCTCAAAAATCCGCGTTTGTTCACCGGGCGATATGCCGATACCTGTATCTGAAACTGTCAGACACGCGGAAGTGATGTCTGCTGTCACGTTTCCGTCTTGATTATTATATCTTACGGCGTTTTCGATTAAGTTTTTCATCAGCTCATAAACGTGACCCGGTTCGGCATCCACAGTACCGTCACCGATAATATCAACGGTTATGGATTTTTCATTGATGGCGGCGGACAATGTTTCGCAGACTTCATTTGCCACGGCTTTCAATGAAACCTCCGTCCCGCGTCCGCAGACACCGTTGGGTGCAGCGTCACGCTGCTCAAGCTCGGACAGTTTGAGCATATCGCCGATAAGCGAAAGCATACGGTCTGTTTCCCGTGTGATACTTTCGATATATTTATTTATACTTTCATCCTTGTTGTTGATTGCCGTTAGTTCGTTAAAGCCTTTAATTGCCGTCAACGGGGTTTTCAACTCATGGGAAGCGTTGGCAAAGAAATCCTCTCTCCGCTTCTCGTTTTCACGGCTGTCCGTAATATCTGATAATACCGCCATTGTAAATTTGGTTTCCGGCAGCCGTTTCACCGTTACGAAATATATCCTGCCATTAAAAGCAAACTCAAACAATGAGCTTTTTTCACCGATTACACAATCATCCACCGCAGCCGTAAGTGCCTTGTCGTAGGACAGGCAGCTCATACTCTTCTCGATTATATCCGGCGTTACATCAAAAATGGCAAGCGCGGAAGCGTTGATTAGCATAATATTTTTGCTTTCATCAACGGCGAAAATTCCGTCACCTATGTTATTCAAGATATACTCTGCCTTACTTTTTTCATCCCTCAAGGAAATAATAGTGCTTTGTAAAACCTGCGCAACTTCATCAATCCCTCTTGTGATAGTGTCAATTTCATCATAACTCTTGGCAACAGGTTCAGATGTATGCCCACCGCTTAAAAGAAGATTCAATTTTTGCTCGATTGATTCAAACGGCTTTGTAATCCGCTGAATCATACCGCGGGATATTGCAAAGCAAAGCCCGGCAATTATAACTAACAGCAAAACAAGCAGCGGCAGGGATTGAAATAAGTATCCGTCTACCTTCGCAACGGGAACAGCCGCCCGTATAAATACATAACTATCACCGCTGTCTACCCTCAAAGCGTAATAAATAAAATCAACGCCGAGCGTACTTGAATAGCGGACATGAGCTTCCGGGGAATTGTTTATCGCCGCCTGTATTTCCGGCCTGTCCAAATGATTTTCGACCGCGCCGACATCAAGCGGGCGGCTGTCCGCCAATACTTTGCCGTCCGGCGATATAACCGTTATTCTCGTATCGCCGCCGACTTTGACAAATGCCGAAACGTCAATATCATCACTATACAGACCCGCGCATATACGCGCCGTTTCCATAACCGTATCTTTGGCGATGCTTAAATTGTTGTTATACGTCATATAAACGGACGCGGCGAAAAAACAAATAAGCCCAACAAAAATTATAAGCGTGGTATATAAAAACAGTCTTTTTCTCATATCAGCATATAACCTACCCCTCGTATGGTTTGTATGGCGGCTTCACTTTCGGAGAGTTTCTTCCGAAGCTCCTTGATATGAATATCGAGCGTTCGGGTTTCGCCGATAAAGCCATCGCCCCATACCTCGTTAAAAATAGTTTCCCGCTCCTGCACGCTCTCAGCGTTTTCACATAAAAGGCACAGCAAGTTGTATTCTTTAAGCGTTGTTTGAATCGGCTTGCCGTTCACATATATACGATGCTTTGAATAATCCACGACAATATCCTTGTACACGGCGTTCGGGGCGGCGGCTTTTTCATTTTTACGCAGATTTGCTTTTATCCGCGCCGCAAGCTCCATAACACCGAACGGTTTGGCGATGTAGTCGTCCGCGCCCATGTTAAGCCCTTTTACTTTTGAAACCTCTTCACCCTTAGCCGATACCATGATAACGGGGATATGCGCGGTCGCTCTGTCTGATTTCAAGCGTGATAAAATCGTAAACCCATCGTTGCCCGGCAGCATAATGTCGAGCAGAATCAAGTCGGGTTTGTTTTTGGAAAGCGCGTCAAAAAGTGCCTCGCCATTTTCAAAGCAAGAGCAATTAAAATCGTTTTCCAACGAGTATTTATATAACTCCTGTATCGCGGCATCGTCTTCCGCGGCGAATATGGTTGGCTTCATGTGAATCCCCATCCTATGTTTTCGGGTGCTGCCCCGTTATCGCGTATTCAACCCATTCGCCGATGTTGACGGCGTGGTCGCCAATTCTCTCCAGATACTTGGTAATCATCATAAACATAATGGCCTGCTCCGCGCTGTCCGGGTTTTTCTTGATAAGAGCCGTAAGGTCTGCCATTACGGTGTTGAACAGCTTGTCAACCTTGTCATCGGTTTTATCGAGAGAACGGGCGAGCGTAAGGTCGCGGTTGATGTATGCGTGAACGCCATCTTTCACCATCTGAATGACGATGACCGCCATTTGCGGGATATGCTCCAATTTCCCGATATATTCCTCATCGCCGAACTGAGTTGTAATTTCGGCAATATCCCGCGCTTGGTCGCCGATGCGCTCAAGGTCGGTTATCATTTTCAGTGCCGCCGCCACTTCTCGGAAATCACCTGCAACGGGGCTTTCCATCATAAGGATTTTAAGACAGGACTGCTCAATATCCCGTTCCATTTTGTCTATCAGCTTATCTTCCGCATAGACCTCTTTGGCAAGCTCAACATTTCGCTCGGAAAGAGCTTTTACACAGTTTTCGATTGCCAGCTCGATATGGCGGCACATCAGCACGAGATTGTTGAAGACATCTTTAAGTTCCTTTTCATAACGCGCTCTTATTGACATGATTATACTCCTTTTTTTGCGGACGCGCAATGCGCGCCCCTACACAAATTTTACCCGAATCTTCCGGTGATGTAATTCTCCGTGCGCTTATCCTTGGGATTGCCGAAAAGCTGCTCAGTCACGTCTGTTTCCACAATCTCACCCAACAGGAAGAACGCCGTTTTATCCGAAATGCGCGTTGCCTGCTGCATATTGTGTGTGACAATAACGATTGTATACTGGGTTTTCAATTCATTGATTAAATCCTCGATGATACCTGTTGAAATCGGGTCAAGCGCGCTTGTCGGTTCGTCCATCAGCAATATCTTCGGGTCAGCCGCTAAAGCGCGGGCTATGCACAGTCTCTGCTGCTGACCGCCGGACAATCCCATGGCGTTTTTTCTCAACCTGTCTTTTACTTCGTCCCATAATCCCGCTTGTTTAATCGAGCTTTCAACAATATCGTCCAGTTCAGACTTTTTCTTTATACCGAAAGTTCGCGGCGCGAACGCGATATTGTCATATATGCTCATGGGGAACGGATTGGGCTTTTGGAACACCATGCCGATGTTTTTCCGCAACAGGGTGACATCCGTCCCTTTAGCATATATATTCTGCCCGCCGATTAAAATTTCTCCTGTAATACGGCAGTCTTCAATCAAGTCGTTCATGCGGTTAAATGTCTTTATAAAAGTGGATTTTCCGCAGCCGGACGGTCCTATAAACGCCGTAACCTCATGCTCTTCTATATCTATGTTTATGTCCTTTAGGGCTTGGAAATCCCCATAGAATAAATCGCAGCCGCGCACGGTGATGTTATATTTCTCAGCCATTCGCAAGTTCTCCTTTGCCGAATACTTTTCCTAAAACCGTTGCTAAAATATTTATTGATACAACTAAAATCAAAAGCACCACGCCTGTTGCCGCCGCCTGTTCGGGGTAGCCGTGTGAACCGAAGTAATACACGTTCAGCGCGAGACTTGTACCGGGCGAAAAAATTCCTTCCGGCATTTTATTAACCACCATGCCGATGGTAAGAATCAACACCGCGCTTTCAGACATCACGCGCCCGATTGCCAAAATCAGCGATGTTACAATCCCGCTCGCGGCACAGGGCAGAACAACCGAAAAAATTGTCCGCACTTTTGACGAGCCGAGCGCGAAGCTGCCCTCCCGCAATGAGCGCGGCACGGCAAGCAAGCTCTCCTCTGTCGAACGGACGATGACCGGCAGTATCATGATGGCAAGCGTAATCCCGCCGCCGATAAGGGAGTAGCGGAATCCAAGCGCGACAACGAAAACCAGATACCCGAAAATACCGTAGACAATAGACGGAATACCCGCCAGTGTTTCGGTGGCGATTCGGATTATTCGGATTATCCGGCTCTTGCTGTTGGTGTACTCTGTTAGGAAAATCGCGCTGCCGATTCCGATAGGCGCGGCAACGGAGATTGCGATAAGTATCAAATACAGTGTGCCGACAAGCGCGGGTTTGATTGACGGTTCTTTTCCGTAATTGCCGAACAGGAGCTGCATATTTATGTGCGGCAACCCGCGAATAAGCACGAAAATTATCACGGCAGTCAGCGCGGCAAGCGTCAGCAGAAGCGCGGCCTGTGCCACACGTTTGGCGGCGGCATATTTAAGTATTTGTCTTTTGTGGTTTTCCACGTTTTTCGCCCCCTTTCAATAATGAAAAACTCATATTCAACAGCAGAGTAAAGAAAAACAGGACAACGCCCGTGGAAACGAGCGCGGTCGCGGCATCGCCGGAGAGTTCCGTCGCGCCCATAGCGATGTTGGCTGTCATTGTCCGCACAGATTGGAACAGGCTTTTCGGCATGACGGGAGAGCCGCCGATAACCATTATAACCGCCATTGTTTCGCCGATTGCCCGCCCGATTGACAGCACAACGGCGGCGAGTATCCCGCTTTTTGCGGCGGGAAGCATTACGCGGAATACACTCTGCTCATTTGTCGCGCCAAGCGCGAGCGCGCCCTCGTAATATGCCTTAGGCACGGCGTTCAGCGCGTCTAAACTAACGCTGACAATGGTAGGCAAAATCATAATAGACACGACAAGGCTTGCCGCAAGCAAGCCGTAGCCGATACCGTTCGGCGAGATTTTGTCGCGCAGAAACGGAACGATGATTATAAGCCCGAATAAGCCGTATATAACAGACGGGATACCCGCCAGCAGATTTATCAGCTGCCTGATGGGCGCAACGGCGTTTTTCGGGCAAAACTTATATAAACTGACGGCGGTGAGCAGTCCGACCGCAACACCGATAATTGTTGACAGAGCCGTAAGATACAGCGATGCGACAATCATTGACAGGATACCGTATGCCTCGCTGTTTAAGTGCCACTTTGTCCCGAAAAAATTACCCAATCCGACTTTTCCTATAAAAGGCACTCCGCTCGCAAACAGGAACACGCAGATACAGCCGAGCGCAAGCACGGAAAATCCCGCGCAAAACAGGAATAAGCCGCGCATGACGGCATCCCTGCTTTTTATAAAACGGTATGTTTTATTCATCATTTAATAAGCGAATCCCATTTGAGAACGTCTGTCGTTTCTTCATCGTAAATATTTTTAAGTTCGTCCATCGTTATGTTTCCGAGCGGATTATCTCCGTTTACGATAACCGCGATACCGTCTTTGGCAACGATGTAGTGCGTGCATGACGGGGCTTTTTCAAGTGAAAACACTTCGCTTATCATTCCGAACTCGCTCACACCCTCATCGGCGTTTTTGTAGCCCGTGCCGCTGCCGCCGCCCGAAACATTTACGGTAACATTGGGCTGTAAGACCTTAAACGCGGCTTCAAGTTCAATCATAAGGGGTTGAAGCGATGTCGAACCGCTTATGTCAATCGTGCCGGACAGTGAACCGTTGATTGTATAAGGTGAAGCGTTGTTGGCGATAGATACATAGCCCTCTTCGGAAATGATGTCCTGAGCATCGCTCGACTGAAGGAAAGCATAGAAAGCGGCGTTCACTTCATTTTCGAGGGTTGATTCCTGATAAACTATCGACAGCGGGCGCGAGATTTTATATGTATCATTTTGAATGTTGGCGACTGTGGCTTCCACGCCGTCCACATCAAGCATTTTAACATCGGCGGTGACATAACCGAGGCTCTCATACGCGATAGCCGCCGGGTTGCTTTTGACTTCGGCGAGTACACCCGCCGTGCCTGTTTGAATTATAACATTGGCGGGGTCGGCTTTGCCTTTAAGCCCGATAATTTCCATAAACGCGGATTTTGTGCCGCTGCCGTCTTCGCGGGCAACGATTGAAATGTTTTTCGAGGTGTCAAAATTAGAAACCTGAGGTTCGGGAGCGGGTTCGGGGGTTGAATCGGTTGTGGAATTTGAGGCGGAGACCGGAGTTGCGGTTGGGGTTGGCGTTGAAGCGGAGGCGGTATCTGTGCCGCAGGCGGAAAGGACAAACGCGAGTGTTAAGATAAGGGACGCGAGCGCAAGTAGTTTTTTCATCTTTTAATTCTCCTTAGTTTTATTTATGCCCGCATTCTATCAGCTTGGGGTCTTGCAAAATAGCAGTAAAACGTAAGAGAAATGTAAAATGTATGTAAAGCGGCGGACGTTTTTTCGCCCGCCGCTTTATACGACTACAACTTATATCCGTTGATTGATTGACATATTTCTGTGATAAGTATAGAATAAAGACACAATCAATCTTATGCGTGACTTTATTTTATACGAGGTGTTGATATGGCAACCCAATTAACCCGAGAGGCGGTAAAAGAATATGGGGTCAACGCGGGCGCGGATGTGGTCGGCATAGCCGCTTCAAAAGATTTCGGACTTGCGCCGGACGGCTTTAAGCCCAACGATGTACTCCCGGAATGCCGTTCCGTTATTGTTTTGGGAGCTGCGTTTCCGGCGGAAGTCTTAAACGATATAGACGAGTATACCGCAAGCCGCAACGCAATGATTGCCGCAATGACCGATATGGCGGAAGATGTCGCGAAGCGAATAAAAGCCGATGGATATAAAGCGAAGGCTATAAGCTCTACAGGCGGTAAATACGTGGATAGAGACGGGCGAAAAGAGCTGTTCGGACATATCTCCTTGAAGCACGCGGCTGAAATCGCGGGTCTTGGTAAAATCGGGAAAAACTATTTGCTTACCAACTCGCGGTACGGTAATCTTCTTTGGCTCAGTGCTGTTCTTACCGATGCGGCACTTATGCCGGATGAGAGAGTTCAATTCGCAATGTGCGATAACTGCAACATATGCGTTGAAGCCTGCCCCGTGGGGGCGTTAGACAATCCCGCGTCTTTTGGGAAGAAAGATTGCTCCGGTTTTTTTGTGACAGAGAACGGGAAGCTGAGGATAAAATGTTTTTTGTGCCGCACGGTATGCCCTTATTGTTTCGGGGTCTCCCATTGAATGTAAGTGAGGGCAAAAAATATACCGCAATGCGTATAAAAATTTAGAGGAGCGTCATATATGCCAATAGAAATAGAAATAAGCTATAAACTGCCGGACGCAACAACAAAAAAGCGTTTGCTTGCGGATCAAACAATAGCGGACTCGCGCATCGGCGATCCAAGAACTATTGCTATGACCGCCGAATATTACGACACGCCCGCTCACGCAATGAGAGAGAAAAATACCACGCTGAGAAAACACACGGAAGACGGGGAGAGTTTTGTCTCGGTGAGGGCGGGTAATCCGGGGGATAACGCCCGCACGGTATGGGAGTGTCCGGGTTCTGACATAAGCTCGGCCATCCGCACGCTGACAGATATGGGCGCGCCGCGCGAACTGTTGGAAGCGGCGGCGCAAGAGGGCTTTATCGCGCGGGGACGTTTTGAGTTCACACGTTTCAGGGAAACTCTGATGCTTGATGGGGACACATCGGTCGAGGTTAACCTTGATGAAGGTAAAATTCTTTCAGAGAACAAAAGCGCGGAGTTCAGGGAAGTGCTTATCAAACTGCTGTTCGGAGATAAAACGGTTATGGAGGAGTTTGCCGCAGTGCTTGAGCATAAATATTTACTGCTCAAAGAAATTTCCAGTAAATACGAGCGGATACTGAGGTTGATAAGAACGCGGTAAACGAGAGCGTCAATTAGGCAACCTTGCTGCTATAGTCTAAAATGGCAATTTCATTTACAGTCATTTTTGCAGCGGTTGTGATAACTTCCAAATGTTTGACCACATCTGCGGTATAAATAATTTCATCGCATTCGGAACACTTGTGGCAAGGCACATTTCGCACAATAATAAGGCAGCCTTCCAACTCTGTGACATCGTTTGTTATTCCGATTGAGGTCCCGGCTCCGCAGGAAATACATTTCATGGCTATTGCCCCTTTCTGATTTTTAAGTTTGATTCCCATTCGTTTTCATCCGGATAGTATGCAGTGATAACATATAAATATCCGCTGTCAATGCTTGCAACGATATGAATATATTTATTCTGCTCAGTTTTTCCTAATAATAGGCAACTGGGGAATGGCGCATCATCTTCATATTGTTTTATAATTTCGCCTGTCTGTGCGGCATTTTGAACATCTCCGATTGTTATACCGCGTTCAATTAACCTTATTCGCGCGTGCTTTGTAACAGCAATGCTCTTATCGCAACATAAATTTCGTAAATCCGCAATATTTAACACATCATCAACTCCGTTCTCCTCTGCCCACGCCGAAATTCGGGATATTTGCTATTATACCACAACTCCTAATTAAGTGAAACATTAAAAATGTCAAGCGCGTCACCGCGCTTGACATTTTTATGCGTCATGCCGTTATAACCCGTTCGTTTACTAACCATTGCTTCCCTTCTTCAGGATCGGCGAAATATTGAGTTTGACCGTACAAATCCATTTTCTCTAACTTCATCTTTTCTTTGATTTTCTTCATTTCATGTTTTGAACAGCCAATCAGGCATAACTTAAAAATCTTGTGGCGTATGGCTTTAAGGTGATTCAGTAAAAAATCTATGGTTTCGCCGTCAAGGTTAGTCTCATATAGGTCTATCCATACTCGCCTGTTATTTGTGCCGGATGATTTTAGTATAAATTCTTCTTCCGCTTTTATCATTTCAAAAAGACGCTCTTTATCATTGAAATAGCTTCCATAGTGAAGCGGATGCAACTCTCCGCCCATGAAATAGTATGGGCATAACGCACCGCTAGGCGATTTATTCATGTGCATTATAATCCCTCCACTGTTCTACCCCTTTACTCTCTTTATAAAATCAGCCATAACGCTGCCCATATCCGGTTGCCCAATCTCCTGCAAGCTGTACTCAACGCGGGTGTTGGGTTTTTTAATGTCGATAACCCGCCCTAAATCAATCGGTGTGGCTATAACGACCGAATCGCAGTCCGTGCGTTCTATAGTAGCCGTCAAATCGCGGATTTGTTCCTCTCCGTAACCCATGGCGGGCAGCAAAGTTCCGATGTTGGGATAAATGCGGTATGTTTCCGCCAGTTTGCCAACGGCATACTGCCTTGGGTCAACTATTTCAGCCGCACCGAACCGCCGAGCGGCGACAATGCCCGCGCCTATCTTCATCTCGCCGTGCGTAAGCGTCGGACCGTCCTCAATGACAAGAACTCTTTTTCCGCGAATGATTTCGGGCTTTTCCACACTAAGGGTAGAAGCGGCATCAACGACCACAGCTCGAGGATTAACCTTTTCGATATTGCTTCTCAAAATTTGTATGTTATCAAAGTCCGCGCTGTCGATTTTATTTATTACAACCACATCGGCAAGGCGCAAGGTTACCTCTCCCGGATAGTAGGAGAGTTCATGCCCCGGTCTGTGCGGGTCAACAACCGTTATCATCAGGTCGGGATTATAGAACGGGAAGTCGTTGTTTCCGCCGTCCCACAGAATCACGTCACAGCCATCGGGGTCATTTTCAGCCGCGCGGAGAATCGCCTCGTAATCAACGCCCGCGTATATAACATTGCCGCGCGTTACGTGGGGTTCGTACTCCTCCATCTCTTCTATGGTGCATTTGTGTTTTACCAAGTCATCAATAGTCGCGAACCGCTGTACCTTTTGAGCTTCCAAGTCGCCGTATGGCATCGGATGACGAATTGCTATAACCTTCAAGCCCGCGGCCATCAGAATTTCAATAACACGGCGGGATGTCTGACTTTTTCCGCAGCCCGTGCGCGATGCGCCGACCGCTATGACGGGTTTCGTGCTTTTCAGCATTGTATTTTTATAACCGAGCATAGAAAAATCCGCGCCCGCCGCGTTTACCATTGCCCCGATACCCATTACCTTATTATACGGTAAATCACTGTACGCAAAAACACACTCGTCCGCGTCAAGAGTTTTAATAAGACTCTCCAGCTCGTCCTGCGCGTAAATGGGAATACCTTCGGGATACAGCTTTCCGGCAAGGGCGGCGGGATACTTGCGCCCGGCTATATCGGGAATCTGCGCGGCGGTAAAGGCAACCACGTTATATGCCTCGTTGTCCCTGTAAAATGTATTGAAATTGTGAAAGTCCCGTCCTGCCGCGCCGATAATTATAACTTTTCTCTTATCCATAAAAATCTCCCCCAAACGGCTTACGCCGCACAAATTTAGTAATAATGCCTGATTCATTATAGAATAGCAAGGATATTTTTGTCAAGAAAAATTTTCAAAACCTATTGCATAATTATACAGACTATGTTATAATTATGCAAAAGTCATTGCAGGGGCGACCTGTGGTCGTCCGCAGTCAAAGGAATAAAACAAGGAGGCGGACATGAAAATCTTTATAGACGGAGCGGAGGGTACGACAGGCCTTCAACTAGAGGAGCGGCTCTCGGCGATAAAAAACATTGAAATCTTAAAAATTGATAACGACCTGCGAAAAGATATAAACGAACGAAGACGGCTCTTAAATGCCGCCGACACCGCGTTTCTCTGTCTGCCCGACACGGCGGCTCGTGAATCCGTTTCGCTTGTTGATAACCCGAATACAGTTATCATCGATGCGTCCACCGCGCACCGAACAGCTCCCGGGTGGGCATACGGATTCCCGGAGCTGTCGGACGAACACCGAAACACCGTCAAAACATCTAACCGCATATCCGTACCGGGCTGTCACGCTTCGGGGTTCGCGGCACTTGTATATCCGCTTGTCGGCGCGGGCGTTATCAGTAAGGATGAAACTCTTGTATGCACGTCTCTGACAGGTTACAGCGGTGGCGGTAAGCCGCTGATTGCCGAATACGAGGGCGGCAATCCGCCGCGAGGAGCAACACCCTATGCCTTGGGTCTTACGCATAAACATTTACCCGAGATGAAAGCCGTATGCGGACTTAGTAACCCTCCGATATTCATGCCGATACTGGCGGATATATACAATGGTATGCTTGTAAGCATACCGCTTGCCCGAAACGCGCGGGAACTATGGGAAATACTTGACAAATACTACAAAAACGCCGATAATATTGCGGTGAAGCCGTTAAACGCTGAGACTAAACTTAGCATGGAAACCTTAAACGGCACGGACAAAATGGAAATATTCATTTCCGGACACGACACACAGACCGTCTTGACGGCGCGATTTGACAATCTGGGCAAAGGCGCGTCCGGCGCAGCAGTACAATGTTTCAGATTGAGGATGGGTTTGTAGGGCGCGGCATCCCTGACGCGCCGCAATGTAGGGGACGGCTCGTCCGTCCCGCAATGTAGGGGATGCCCTTGGTCATCCCGTTGATAGAAAGGAATTATACAATGAAAACAATTAACGGCGGCGTTACCGCGCCGAAAGGATTTAAGGCATCGGGAGTTCATTGCGGCATACGCAAAAACAAGAGCAAGACGGATTTGGCGTTGATTCTCGCCGAATGTGACTGCTCGGCGGCGGCTGTTTACACAACAAACCGCGTAAAGGCCGCACCCGTATACATTACACAGCAAAATCTAAAAAACGGAATGGCGCGGGCAATTATAGCCAACAGCGGCAACGCCAACGCCTGCGCTCCGAACGGCGAGGAAAACGCCGCCCGTATGTGCCGTGCCGTTGCGGAACATACAGGCATAAGCGCGGGCGATGTCATAGTCAACTCAACGGGTGTTATCGGTCAGCCACTGCCGATTGAGAATATCGAATCCGCCGTGCCGGAGCTTGTAAAGGAATTGTCCGCAACAGGCGGCGGCAGCGCGGCAAAGGCGATTATGACTACCGATACAATGGAAAAAGAGATTGCGGTCAGCTTTGAGTTGGGCGGTGTCGAAGTAAAAATCGGCGCGATAGCAAAGGGCAGCGGCATGATTCACCCCAATATGGCGACAATGCTGTCGTTCGTCACGACAGACTGCGCCATCAGCCCCGAAATGCTGCAAACCGCGCTGTCACGCTCGGCTAAAGCGACATACAACCGCATAAGCGTTGACGGCGACACCTCGACCAACGACATGAACGCCGTGCTTGCGTCAGGTCTGGCGGGTAATAAGCGCATAGCTTTTGAGAACGAGGATTTTGCCGCGTTCCAAACCGCGCTGGACTTTGTGAACCTCCATCTCGCAAAACTTATAGCCAAGGACGGCGAGGGCGCGACACACCTTATACAATGCACAGTGACCGGAGCGGCGGATACTGACAGCGCGGAAAAGCTGTCAATGAGCGTCATATCTTCAAGCCTTACCAAGGCGGCGATGTTCGGCGCGGATGCCAACTGGGGAAGGGTTTTATGCGCGATGGGCTATTCGGGCGTTGAGTTTGACCCGGAGAAGGTAGATGTGTCGTTTGAGTCCGATATCGGCAGCGTTATGGTTTGCCGTGACGGGCGGGGCTTGCCGTTTGATGAGGAAAAAGCCAAAGAAATCCTTCTGCGGAAAGAAATTACTATCCTCTGCGACATGAAAACCGGGTCGGCATCCGCCAATGCCTACGGATGTGATTTGACATATGATTATGTCAAAATAAACGGAGATTACAGGACATGATACGGCTATACGAAGAACTCTCGTTAAACGCGCTTCCCTCACTGCAAACACAGTTTTATGACGGCTGGGTACTGCGCTTTACAAACGGCTATAGCTATACAAACAGAGCAAACTCAGTCAATCTTCTTTACCCCTCCGCGCTAGACGCTCAGGAAAAAATAGCCGAATGCGAAAAGCGTTATTTCGCGCAGGGGCTGCCCGCGGTTTTTAAGATTACCGATGGTACTGACATCGAGATTGACAAGCGGCTCGACCAAGCGGGGTATACGATATTAAATCCTACATACATAATGACAGCCGAATTAAAAGCATTTCAAAACATCTCCGATAATTGTATTTTAACAAGCCATATCAATAATAAATGGCTTGACGCTTATTTTTCATTAAGCAAATACACGGATGAAATGAAAATTTCAATAGCGAAACAGATATTCAATAACATAAAACAAGAGGTTCTCTGCGGCTTAATTATAAAAAACGGCGTGACGGTTGCTTGCGGTATGTGCGTAATAGAGCGAGGATACGCGGGTTTGTTCAATATCGTTGTCGATGAATCACAACGCGGAAATGGATACGGCACGGAAATATGCAAGTCGCTCTTGTCGGAGGCAAAAAATCTGGGCGCGCATACGACCTATCTGCAAGTGATGCGGGAAAATCGAACGGCAATAAACCTGTATACGAAGCTCGGCTTCAATACATTATATTCGTATTGGTATCGGATAAAAAAGGAGATGTCATAACATGAGCAATTTATCAAGAGCGGCGATACTCTCCGAGGCTCTGCCGTATATTCAAAAATTCCACAAGAAAACCGTGGTTGTCAAGTACGGCGGCGCGGCGATGGAGAGCGAGGAGCTGAAACGCGCCGTTATTACCGACATCGTTCTGCTGTCGCTCGCGTCAATTCGCGTTGTGGTGGTTCACGGCGGCGGCCCGGAAATCAATGCCGTACTCGGTCAAATCGGCAAAGAACCGAAATTTGTCAACGGTCTGCGATATACCGATGACGAGACGATGGATGTCGTGCAGATGGTGCTTGCCGGAAAAATCGGCAAAGATTTGGCGGGCATTGTACACGAGTTGGGCGGCAGGGCGATAAGCCTGTGCGGCGCGGACGGCGGACTTTTCCACGGTGAAAAGCTATCAGGTGATATAGACTACGGACTTGTGGGCGAATTGAAAAGTGTAGACCCCGAATGTGTCAACATGGCGTTGGACAACGGATATATACCCATAATTTCGACTATAGCGCAGGGTTCGGACAGTATGCTCAACATAAACGCCGACACCGCCGCGGGTGCGCTCGCCGCCGCTATGAACGCCGAAAAGCTGATACTTCTGACCGATGTGCGCGGCATTATGTCCGACCCCCATGATGACACAACGCTGCTGGCATCGCTGACACTTTCAGATATTCCCGCGTTAATCAAAAACGGCGTGATTAAAAAAGGCATGATACCCAAGGTGGAATGCTGTGTTGAGGCTGTACGGCGAGGCGTTAACAGCGCGCATATTCTCGATGGGCGTATGCCGCACTCGATTCTGGTGGAAATGCTGTCCGACAGCGGTGTCGGAACGATGATAGGGAGGTAATTTTATGTTAATGGACACTTATAACAGATTTGACGTAACATTCACACACGGTAAGGACAGTAAACTGTATGACGAGGGCGGCAAGGAGTATATCGACTTTGCGAGCGGCATAGGCGTTAATTCCGTGGGTTACGGTCATCCGTCATGGGTCAAAGCCGTCTCGGAACAGAGCGGAACGCTCGCCCATGTCTCAAACCTGTACCACACCCGCCCCGCCGCTGATTTGGCGGCGCGGCTTGCGAAGCTGTCGGGCTTGTCAAACGTTTTTTTCAGCAATTCAGGGGCTGAGGCAAACGAGGGCATGATAAAACTCGCACGTAAATACTCGCACGACAAATACGGCGCGGGGCGGTCAACAATAGTAACGCTGAATCAGAGCTTTCACGGGCGGACGGTAACAACCCTTGCCGCGACCGGGCAGGATAGCTTTCACAAACACTTCTTCCCGTTTACCGGGGGATTTGTCCACGCCCCGGCTAATGACATCAACGCTTTGAAGACCCTATCAAGTGATATATGCGCCGTTATGCTTGAAGTCGTGCAGGGTGAGGGCGGCGTTCTGCCTGTTGACACCGCGTATCTCAAGGCGGTTTCCGATTTATGCCGCGAACGCGGCTGGCTGTTACTTGTAGATGAAGTACAGACGGGTATCGGGCGGTGCGGCTCATGGTTCGCCTTTCAACAGGCGGGCATTATACCCGATGCGGTGACGTTCGCAAAGGGTATCGCGGGCGGCTTGCCGTTCGGAGGTTTAATAGCGGGTGAGAAATGCAAGGACACACTCGGCAGGGGCGACCACGCTACCACGTTCGGCGGCAACCCCGTATGCGCGGCGGCGGCTATGGCAACGCTTGACATACTGGACGATGTCCTAAACGATGTCAAATCAAAGGGCGAATACATCATGTCACGCTTGAACGAATTGCCGGGGCTGAGTGATGTGCGCGGTATGGGGCTTATGATAGGCGCGGCGGTTGACGGCAACCCGCGTGAAACCGTATGCAAACTGCTTGAAGCGGGGCTTGTCACGCTGACGGCGGGTACGAATGTTATTCGTCTGCTGCCGCCGCTCGTTATAACCTATGAGGAAATCGACAGGGGACTTGAAATAATGAAAGAGGTGCTGAAATGAAACATTTATTGAAAATGGCGGATTTGTCGGGCGAAGAGATTATTAAAATACTGGATCTTGCCGACCAGATGAAGTACAACCTTAAAAACGGCATTGAACACAGAATATTGGAGGGCAAAAGCCTTGCTATGATTTTCTCGAAGTCTTCCACGCGCACAAGGGTGTCGTTTGAGGTAGGCATCGGGCAGATGGGCGGACGCGCCCTGTTCCTGTCAAGCAATGACATACAGCTCGGGCGCGGCGAATCCATCGAGGATACCGCAAAGGTACTCTCGCGCTATGTGGACGGCATTATGATAAGGACATTCAAGCAGAGTGATGTCGAGGAGCTGGCACAGCACGCCTCCATTCCCGTAATCAACGGGCTGACAGACCACGCGCACCCCTGCCAGATTTTAGCCGACTTTATGACGATACGCGAGTATCACTCCACACTTAACGGGCAAACTGTGGCATTTTTGGGAGACGGCAACAATATGTGCAACTCGCTTATCGCAGGGGCGGTTAAGCTCGGAATGAAAGTCCGGGTCGCCACACCCAAGGGTTACGAGCCTTGTCCCAACATAATCTCGATGGGCGGGAATGACCTGCTGCTCACCAACGACCCGCGCGAGGCCGTCAGCGGCGCGGACGCGGTGTTTACGGATGTGTGGGCGAGCATGGGGCAGGAGAGCGAAGCGGAGGAGCGCAAGGCGAAGATGCTCCCGTTCCAGCTCAACTCCGAGCTTATGAGCCTTACGAACCCCGGCGCGATGGTTCAGCACTGTCTGCCCGCGCATAAGGGCGAGGAAATCACGCTTGATGTGTTCAACGCCCACGCCGATGAAATATATGATGAGGCGGAAAACCGCCTGCACGTCCAAAAGGCCGTAATGGCAATATTGATGGGGTAATTACACGCGCGTGACGGCAAAAAATTGGTGTTGATTTTTAAGTTCCCTTGTGATATACTTGCCGCTGATGGAGGCGTATCGAAGTGGTCATAACGAGCCTGACTCGAAATCAGGTAGCCCGCAAGGGCTCGTGAGTTCGAATCTCACCGCCTCCGCCAGACGCTAACAGCCGGTAAACCTGCGGGTTTATCGGCTTTTGTGAATAAATAAAAGAGCAGGTGTAACAATAACATCATTGAACGGGAGGGAATCACCATGAATATGTCAAACGCGGAATACTCGCGCCTCACCGACAAGATGTCGCCGCGCTCACCGATGCTTAAAAATATCTTTATGGCATTCATTTTCGGGGGACTGATATGCGCCGCCGGACAGGGACTGTACAGTCTGTACGGCTCGTTCGGGCTGTCCGAGGAAAATGTCGCTATGGCTGTACCGATAACGCTGATTTTAGCGGGCGCGTTACTGACGGGACTGAAAGTGTTCGACAATATAGCGAAACACGCCGGAGCAGGCACTCTCGTGCCAATAACGGGTTTTGCCAACGCCGTTGTATCACCCGCGATGGAGTTCAAAAGCGAAGGACTTGTATTGGGGCTATCGTCTAAGATGTTCAGCATTGCCGGCCCGGTACTGGTTTTCGGCATATCGGCATCGGTTATATACGGGATTGTGTTGTTTTTGTTAAAATTGTAGGGCGCGATGTGCGCCCTACAAATCTTAATAAATTGTTAATAATGAGATTCAATGCACATATTACGGTGTTTTGCCGTCCGGCATTACACTATATGTAGCACGCGGAATACTTAAATCATCATTTTCAACGTAATTTCAACAATTTTTCTACTATTCAACCAAAAATTTCTATTGACTTGCTAAAGTTAATAGTGTACAATCTCTATTGTATACTGTGACAATGTAATTTTTTATTGGAGGTAAATTATGAAAGTTAAGAGACTGTTGGCAATTACCCTATCGCTGGTGCTTTCACTGGCACTGTTTGTCCCGTCACTCGCGGCTGTGGACACCTCGAACATTCTGGATATGCCCGTCCAAGGCAACTGGAACTATGACGCGCTTGAATTCGCGCTTGACAACGGCATTCTAACATCCGAAGGCGGCTACATAAGACCCCAGGACAATATGTCAATTTCCGAAATGTACGCGGCTTTCGGCAGAGGGTTGGGCATTTCCTTAACCGCTCCGGGCGGCTCATCGGGCAACGCGACGCGCGAAGCCATGTTCATCCTTATGGCTGAACTTGTCGGCGCGGAACTGTCCTCGTTTGACAACGAAATGACATACATTAATATGTTTTCCGATGGCTCAAGCGTTGCGGCAAACGCGAGAACACCCATAGCCGCACTCGTTAAGGCCGGATACATCGAAGGCGACACCTCATCCGGTTTGCGTATGCTCTATCCTAAGAATGAGCTTACCCGCTCTGAAATCGCTCTTCTGGCGAAGCGCGTATTCGGTTTGATTGTCAGCTCCGGCTCTACAATCAGCTCCGACATTACGGGCAACGTAACCGTGCGTTCCAACGGCGTGTCATTCAACAACGCTGTCATAACCGGCGACCTTATTGTCGGCGGCGGCGCGAATACGGTAACCCTTAACAGAACCACCGTGCGCGGACGCAATATCGTGCGCGGTAACACAAGCCTTAATGTTGACAACAGAAGTTTTGTGAACACCGTTCACTGCTATGCCGACCTCTCCTATGCGGGTTACGCGACAACAATTAACGTTCGCGGCAACAGCACGAAGGTCAACGTCTCCAACGGCGAGCTTAGAAGCATTAACGTTGAGGGCGACAATAATACCGTAACCGTTGGCAGCAGCGCGGATGTCTCCTATATGGCGGTCAGCGGCAACAGCAACAATATCAGCGGCACGGGCAGTGTCGGAAGCGTCAGCGGCTCCGGTCGCAGCAATAAGTTCGAAATTGCCGGAGCGACCATCCTCGGTGATTTCCAACTCTATAACGAGACTACCACAAAGACCGGAACATTCAACATCACCGCCGCCGATATTACCGGAAACACAACGATTTCCGTCACATTTGACGATAAAATCGAGAAAGCTCCCGCCGCCGCGTTTACTCTGAGCGGAACGGCGAGAAGTTTTTCTAACAACAAGTCAACCCCCGACAGCACATCTATCAGCAGTGACGGAAAAACCGTAACTCTGACCTTTACGGGCGCGTCGTTCAACAATATTGGTTACTCCTCAAGTCTTGGCACAATAGCTGTTACCGATGATGTTATAGCTGCTGATAAAGCGAAGCTGAACACAAAGAGTATCGCTATCGGCAGTGGAAATTATTATTATGATCCTGCAATAGTATTCGGCAATATCAAAAACAGCTCAACCGTCACGTCTATTGACGGAAGCACAAGCGACAGTGCCACCACGAGCAAAGCGAACTTTGAAATCAAAGTACCAGCTGCATCTGTAACACACTTTGAGCTTGCGTTCTCCTCGGGAGCGTATAATATATCCGCGAGCGTTAACCGCTCGGGAGCTACTGCTACGGTACATTACAACAACTACGGCGGCTATAACAACGGATATGTCGGTAAAGTTGTGAGCGGTGTCACCAATGCCGGACAAGATGTTTATCAACAATCAATTGGAAACTTTAAAACTGCGGGAGGCGCATCAGTCTCTTCAAACAATATTAACTGGGCGTTCAGTAATAATAACAATGTAGGAACGTTCGGAAGTAACAACGTGTACTATTATAATGGTGGCTTCTATACAGGTACTAACGGCTCCGGATCTTCAGTCAATCCAAATAATATATACTTTGGTTGGGATAACTATTATTACAACGGCGGCTGGAGTTACAACAACGGCTACTATGGCGGCTATTACGGAGGCGGTTCTATAGAAGTTAAGAACGCACAGATTGGTGACAAAATAACAGTAACTTCTTACGGTTACGGTTATAACAACTACTACAACAACTCGGCGTATACCTATACCATTACTATTGTTGCATCATAACCCCTATCTAAACCTTGATTCCCCCTGCCGAAAGGCAGGGGGAAATTAATCGGAAACGGCAACGGGCGAACAAATGGTCGCCCTTACGAACGCCGTTGTTGAATCCCCGTTGTAGGGCGCGGCATCCCTGACGCGCCGTCCCCTACGAATAAATCCAAACCTCGAGCATTTTAACACCAAATTCAAGGGCTTCTTCATGCGATGCTAAAAACAAATCTATCCTGTTGCCCTTGATTGCACTCCCTGTGTCCTGCGCGTACCTCGCGCCAAGCCCTTCCAG
>WRJE01000024.1 GCA_009782385.1 Oscillospiraceae bacterium
AAGTACAGTTCCGGCTTTCTTAACGACAACATTTCCGCTCTTTACGGAACTGACAGCACCCGAGACAAACCCTTGGAACACATTGCCGAATAGTGTGGCGAACTCACCGCGTGTCATTGTGCCTTTAGGACTGAGTATAAAGCCGCCATTAGACGGTATGCCATTAACATAACCGTTGTTTACGAGAGCTTGAATCGACCCTGCGTAAGTGTTCGATACTTCCGTTCTGTCTTCAAATCTTGTCAAGCTCCAAGTTTTACTGCTTAACTTGACGGCTTTTGCCATCATGTCAAACGCTTCCTCGCGTGTAACTAAGTCATCGGGACGTAGTTTGCCGCCAACGGGAGATATTACACCCATTTGGACGGCAACGGCAAGTCTGCCGTCTTTGACATACCAAGCATCGGGTTTAACATCAGTTGCGCCTGCCAACGATGCTTTTACAGTGGCACCCATTACGTTTACTAGGTAGATAGCCGCTTCGGCGCGGGTTATTACGCTGTTGGGCGCGAATACACCGCCGCCGACACCCTGCATTATGCCGTTCTCGATTGCGGAGACTATACCGTTATAGGTAAAGTGTGAGCTGTCGGGTAAATCGGTGTAGTCTGCGGGTGACAATGCGATTGAGGGGATTCCGAGGGTTAGTATCATTGCGAGGGATACTATGAGGGATAAAATGCGTTTTTTCATGGTAAATTCACCTTCCTAATAATTATTGCAAAAGCAACATACAAAATAATATCAAGTAAAAATTGAAATGTCAAGCAAAAAAATAAAAAAAACCAATTTATTGTTGAATTGATTGCGCTCCCTCTTTTTGTACTATACTCTTTTTTTAGGGGGAGATGTTCATGCTTCAATTACGTTTATTGGAATTGCGGAAGAGGCAAGGAATCACGCAAGCAGAAATTGCAGAATTGCTTAACATTACACCACAGGCATATTCTCTTTATGAAAACAGTAAAAATAATATAAATAATGAAACCCTCTGCTTCTTAGCTGATTATTATAATGTAACTACCGATTATCTGTTGGGGCGGCAGGAAGCGTTACCGTCTTTTTTGAGCGAAGAGGAGAGAGGGCTTGTTGAGCGTTACAGGGCGTTGGATACGCGCGGTAAGCAATCCGTTCAAAACAATATGTCCTTTGAGCTTTTACAGAATAAATCCGATAACACAAAAAACCTGCAATATAATGTACCCTCCTGAATTTTGGACATAGAAAACCCCGCCGATTGGCGGGGGAAACATTGTGTTTAGTAAGGGGTGGTCATTGACCGCCCGTGTTGGACGGGACGCACGAGGGTGCGTCCCCTACTATTTATTCAAGGCTCTCTTGAGCGGCGCGCACGCCGAGCCGACAAGTCCTCCGATAGCGGCTTCGGGAATCCCGTTGGTAATTATAGCTGTTCCAAGTATGCCGAGCAACGCCGTATAGGCTACTCCGCCAACCTCCGCGTAGTCCCGCCCGAAGAATATATAAATACCGCCTAATACTAAAACCGTGTTTGTCAATGTACCCAACACGCCGCTTACCGCGAACGTGACAGTATTGCCGACACGGTTTTTAAGTGCCTTACACGTAAGACCCGCGACAACTCCGATAAGTATACGCGGAACAAAGCATATAAGTATGCTCCAAAAATTGCCGCTGAACTCGCCGAAAGAATAAATCGGAGTGAAGACAAACGCCATTGCCGGGTTGGGCGGCATAAACGACCAGACAATGAAGCTGAACAAACCGAACATGAACCCCATACCCGCGCCCGCGCCCGTTCCGAGCATAACTGCGGCAATTATTACGGGTATATGCGACAGTGTGGCGACCAACGGACCTAACGGCAGTGAGCCTAGCGGCGTAAAGCATACAATCGCCTCAATCGCCGTCAGTATGGCGAACTGTGTCATGAATAATATCTTTCTATCTTTCATATTTTCCTCCTATATTTGCGCCTTTGTAAACTCTCCTATAAATTCCCGCGTCTCTTTCAATGAGTTCATACCGCTTGCTAATCTAAGTGTAATCCCCGGTTCGCTGCCCGCTGAAAACATTAATCTGCCCTTATACTGCGGCAAGGCGCATAGCGATGATACCACGGCGAAGTCCGGCTTGTCAAGTTTGAAGTGAATGCGCGGCCCTTTCTGCGTAATTTCCGGAATACCCAACGCGCCCGATTTGGAGCGCAGCAGCGCGATCTGCACGAGAGTGTCCACCGGTTTCGGCACATCGCCGAAACGGTCGATAAGCTCATCGAGCATATCGGCGGCATCCTCTTCGCCGCCGATTGCGGCAATACGGCGGTAAAAGTCCATTCTTATACCCGATGAGGCGATATACTTGTCGGGTATTTCAGCGGAAACCGATAGCTCAACGGTGCAATCGCTTGTGTGTACCGGAGTTTCGCCGTGCTCCTCAAGCACGGCTTCTTCTAAAAGCCGCAGATACATATCGTAACCGACACTCAGCATCTGTCCCGACTGTTCCGCGCCGAGGATGTTGCCCGCGCCGCGTATCTCGAGGTCACGCATGGCAATCTTAAATCCCGAGCCGAACTCCGCGAACTCGCGTATTGCCGAGAGCCGCTTCTGCGCGATTTCGGTGAGTATCTTACCCTGTCTGAATGTAAGATAGGCATAGGCGTGGCGCGGACTGCGCCCAACGCGCCCGCGTATCTGATGGAGCTGCGACAGTCCCAGTTTATCCGCGTCCTCGACAATAAGTGTATTTACGTTTGGTATGTCTATGCCCGTCTCGATTATCGTTGTGCATACAAGCACTTGAAGCTCGCCGTCTGTCATCTCGCGCATGACCTCCGCGAGTATGTCTTCGCTCATCTGCCCGTGTGCCGATGCAACGCTGACTTCGGGCAGCGCGTCTTGTATTCTGGCTGTAACGCGGTCGATTGTCTCAACGCGATTGTGCAGATAGTACACCTGCCCCCCGCGCCCGATTTCACGTCTTATGGCATCAAGCAGTATACTCCAGTTATGCTCAAGAACGAATGTCTGAACGGGCGAGCGGTCACGCGGTGCTTCCTCAATGGTAGACATATCGCGTATGCCCGACATTGCCATATTCAGCGTGCGCGGAATCGGTGTCGCTGTAAGGGTCAGCACATCGACTTGCTTTGCCATTTCTTTAAGGCGTTCTTTGTGTGTAACACCGAAACGCTGTTCCTCGTCTACTACAAGAAGTCCAAGGTCACGGAACTTGATATCCTTTTGCAAAAGCCTGTGAGTGCCTATAATTAAATCTATCGAACCTGTTTGCAGGCGATGGAGCGACTCTTTCATTTGCTTAGGCGTTTTGAAGCGCGATATTACGTCCACGCGGACGGGATAGCGGTCAAACCGCCGCATAGCAGTCACATAATGCTGCTGCGCCAGAACAGTTGTCGGCACGAGTATTGCCGCTTGTTTGCCGCCCAGAACACATTTCATTACCGCCCTGAGAGCCACTTCGGTTTTGCCGAATCCCACATCGCCGCAAAGAAGCCTGTCCATGGGAAACTCACGCTCCATGTCCGCCTTTATCTCAACCGTGCAGCGCAGCTGGTCGTCTGTCTCCGTATAGGGGAATGCGTCTTCAAAACCGCGCTGCCATGCGTCATCGGGCGGAAACTTGAAACCCGGTCGGCGCGAACGCTCGGCGTAGAGGGCAATCAGCCCTTTTGCCAAGTCCTTCGCGTAGGATTTCGCGCGGCTTTTCGCTCGCTGCCAATCCTGTGTGTTGAGTTTATTCAATTTAACGGGGACTTCCTCGCCCGCGCCGATATACTTTGAAACGAGATTCAGCTTCGTAACCGACACATACAGCGTGTCGGTTCCGGCGTAAGCCAGTTTGACGTAATCGCGCATTACTCCGTCTATTTCCATCTTCACCATACCCGCGAAACGCCCGATACCGTGGTGGTCGTGCACGATTAGGTCGCCCGCGGTCAAGTCCGCGTATGAGTTAATGCGCTCACGGTTGTCTTTCTTTTTACTGCTCTCACGGCGTTTGCGGACATATCCCGCGAACTGTCCCTCAGATATTACGGCTAATCTTAGCGCGGGGTA
The DNA here is from genome assembly GCA_009782385.1 of Oscillospiraceae bacterium. GTDB lineage: Bacteria > Bacillota > Clostridia > Oscillospirales > UBA929 > WRMG01. Next base: position 4,062 of record WRJE01000024.1, read on the forward strand.
TTCCATGCCGGCTGAGAGCTGTCCGCGCGTTATAATAATTTTGCCGTCTTGCGGTATGTTCGTTGGAAGGTCGTCAAGCGCGGCGGGCAAGCCGCGTTCGCGGATAATCTCCCACAGGCGTTTGCCCCGTTCCGGGTCGGGGCATAGGACAATTACACCGTACCCCTGATTGTGGTAGTGCGCGATGTCTCCCAACGCCGTTTCCAAGCTGCCGCCGTATGACGGGAGTTGTTTAGCCGTCAATCCGAACATGGCTCTGGGGCGCAGCTTGTGGCTCGATGGCGTGAACGCGTCAAGTTGGAGCGTTTGCAGTCCCGACAGGGCGGAGTAAAAATCCGTCTCGTCCATCAGCCACTTGAAAGGCGGTTTTTTGCCGCTTTCAAGCAATGTTTCGATATCTTGCGCGTACTGCCATAACGTATTATCAACGCGCTGTTTAAGGCGCGATTGCTCGCTTAGGGCGATTATGGTATCAGGGCGGATGTAGTCAAACAGTGACGCGAACGGGGTAATTTCTTCGTCAGAACCGGGAAATTCCGATGCCGGGAGAACGGACGCACTACGCATAGGCGACAGCCGGCGTTGCGTGTCGGGGTCGAAGGTAAAAAGCGTGTCAATCTCGTCACCGAAAAACTCAAGCCTGAAAGGAAACTCCGCGCCCGGGGGATAGAAGTCCACAATACCCCCGCGTGATGAAAACTGCGCCGCCGAATCAACCGTGTGGACGCGCGTATAACCCGATGATGCCAACTTTTCCAAAAGCACATCGGGTTTAAGAGCCTGCCCGGCACGCAGTTCCATTGCGCGGGAGAGCAGAGTTTCAGGCGGCAGCGCACGCTGCATAACGGAATCCGCCGTTGCGACCGCAATGGATATTTTTCCGCTTGCCAAACCGTGCAACACCGCCAGCCGCGAATGTTCCCATTCGCGGCTTGACGCGCTCATATCATAAAAATTAAACTCACGCGCGGGTATGTTGTGGCATTCCTCACCGCTCAGAGCCGCCACATCGGCGGCGAGCCGAACCGCCTCGGATTCATCCGGGGTGATAATCAGAAGTGTTTTGCCCGTATGGCGGCGCACGGCGGCGAGCAAATGCGCCTTATGAGTATGCGAAAGCCCGCTGACGGCGGCGGGGAGTCCCCCCTCAACCGCCAACGGAAACAGCTTTTCAATTTCAGGTATTTCCGTTAACGCTTTGCATAACGCAAGCAATAGGTTGACCTCCCGCAATTTGTTCAACGGCTTTACAAGCGGTTTCGACCGCCGTATCCATTAGTTTTCTGTCATCCGGCGAGTACCCCGACAGCACCCAGTCCGCAAGGTCATAATCTGGATGCGGCGGCGCGCCCACGCCGAGCCTGATACGGGCAAACTCGTCGGTGTTGAGCTGATATATAATATCTTTCATGCCGTTGTGACCGCCGTCACTGCCCATCGGCCGCACACGAATCTTGCCCGTGGGCAGTGCCGCGTCATCAAAGATGACAGTTAGCCGCGAAATATCAAGTTTATAATATTCCAGACACTCTCGGACGGCGCGTCCTGACAGGTTCATAAACGTCTGCGGCTTTAGCAGAATCACCCGATTGCCGCCAATCGTTCCCTCGCCGTATAATGACTGAAATTTCAGTTTCTTTACCTTGATATTATATTTGACCGACAGAGCGTCTATGACTTCAAATCCGGCGTTGTGGCGCGTGCCGTCATATTTTGAGCCCGGATTGCCTAATCCCGCAAACAGATAATTCGCGGAACTCATTTGAACAAATCGGATATGGAAATCTCTTCGTATATGCGCTCGATGGCTTCGGCAAAAATCGGAGCTACCGATAACACTTTAAGTTTTGTCAGGTTGGGAGGCGCGATGGTATCCAATACCGCAAGCTCCTTAATGGGACTATTTTCAATGTTCTGAACGGCCGCGCCCGACATAACGGCGTGTGAAGCGCAGGCATATACCTCTGTCGCGCCGTTTTCAACAAGAGTTTTTGCCGCGTTGACCATACTGCCCGCGGTATCAACCATATCATCGTATAAAATAACTTTCTTGTCTCTCACATCGCCGATTATGTTCATCACTTCGCTATGTCCGGCTTTGACCCTGCGCTTGTCCACTATGGCAAGCGGCAAGGACATCCTCTCGGCAAAATAGCGCGCGCGCTGAACCGAACCGATATCAGGTGACACCACCACGATGTTATCGTGTTCATCCTCAAATTTATCAGAGAAGTGCTTAACAAAAATCGGAGACCCCACAAGGTTATCAACGGGAATATCAAAAAATCCTTGAAGCTGTGAACAGTGCAAGTCCAAAGTAAGCACGCGATCCGCGCCCGCCGCCGTTATCAAGTCCGCCACGAGTTTTCCGGAAATAGGATCGCGCGGTTTATTCTTGCGGTCTTGCCGCGCATATCCGAAATATGGCACAACCGCTGTTATGCGCTGCGCGGAGGCGCGTTTGCAAGCGTCTATCATGATTAACAGTTCCATAAGGTTGTTGTTGACAGGCGTGCAGGTGGAATTGCACAGAAACACGTCCGCGCCGCGCACGGTTTCAAAGAAAGAAGCGAAAATCTCGCCATCGTTGAATGTGCCGATTTCGCTTTCTCCCAGTTTTAACCCAAGACAGTCGCATATGGCTTGCGCCAAAGTCGGGTTCGCGTTGCCGGTAAAGATTTTTATCAGTTTGTTATGCGGAATCATTGTTATCTCCCCCAATTACCAATTTTTTTCTCTTCCATTCGCCCAATCTTCTTTAATTGATTGTTTTGCTCGCGCTATCGCCAGCGCGTCTTGCGGCACATCTTCAGTTATGACCGAACCCGCGCCGACAACTGCACCAGCGCCCACATTTACCGGCGCAACCATAACGCTGTTGCACCCGATAAAAGCATCGTTGCCTATTGCCGTCTTGTGCTTTTCAACGCCGCTGAAATTTGCCGTTATACATCCGCAGCCAATGTTGACGTGCGCTCCCACTTCGGCATCACCGACATAACTGAGATGGGGGATTAGACTTCCCGCGCCCAGTTCAGTATTTTTAAGCTCGGTAAACGCGCCGACAAACGCGCCGTTGTCAAGGCGGCATCCTGCGCGGATATGGGCATAAGGTCCTACCCTTACATTATCGCGCAATGCGGAGTTTTCTAATGTTGAATTAATAATTTTACAATTATTACCGATTATGCAATCCTCGATAACGGCATAGGGTCCGATACGGCAGTTCTCGCCGATTACGGTGTTTCCGTTAAGAACGGTTCCCTGCTCGATAACAGTTCCCGCTCCGATTTTGACCGATGCGTCTATACTCACAGTGCCGGGATTCTTAATTGTTACGCCCTGATATGTCAATCACATCACCTCACGGTTATTATAACACATTATTCCAAAAAATCCAACGCTTCTTTTAGATGTTCAAGCGCGGCTTTGCTCTGCTTGTCGCTCAGGTCGCGTACTCGCGCCGTAAACCAGCGCGTAAGAACCTCGCACAGCGTCAGGTCGCCTACATATACCGCCGATGGCTGCGTCTCCATGCTGTCGGCCATGAAGAGTGAACCCGCGCTCTCCTTAACGGTCACATTGATTGCCGGGCAATCGTCTAAGAAAACCGCCCTCAGCAGAGGATAATGCTCCAGCATCCGCACAAACTCCGTCAGATAGGCTCGCAGAGACTCGCCGCTGAGGGTAACATCGCGCGGCGTTAGCAGTTCAACGCCGGAGAGGCGGCAGGTTCCGTTTATCTCAATAGCGTCTATGACGCTTGTGGGAAGAATAATCGTCCACGGGCGGCTCTCAAGGTGGCGCAGTATATACTCGCGCCGCCGCGCCAACATATCAAGGTGCGCGTCAACCTTATCTTGCGTGAGCTGTTTTTTCAGCAAGGTATAAACATCGGTTTCGGGTAAAAATATCGGATCGGGCGTATTCTTAACGCTGAACAGCGCGCCCGGCCTATCCTCAAGCTGAATAAGCCTGTGCGCCAACGCGAGAGGGGCTTCTCTCGCGCACGCCGCCGCGAGCTGTGTACATCCGCCCAGTTGAGCGTGAGCCATATTAACAAACGGCACGACATCATGCGGATTCTTAAACAGCAGCGTGTTCGTTTGCTCTCCGGCGTAATAAGACACGACCGCCGCGTGTCCCGCCATTACGAAAAGCGCGGGAGAAGATGTATCCGTATCCGCGCGTCCGTAAGAGAGAAACCGCCCGGTCGTGTAGAGGGGCATATATGTTGACAGCAATGGCGCGAGCATACTGCCGTGCGGCGCGGGGTGCAGCATATGCACGGTATGCCCGTTCTGGATAATCATCCGCAGACCGTCTGTATAGAGTTTTTCAAATCCCGCGTCCGCGGCAATCCAACCGCCGTCCGCCGGAGGGACAAGATATACATCCCCCGGCATCCTGCTCGTCATAACAGCGTGCATAAAGTTAATTACCGCCTGTCTCAAACCCTCTATCCCGTCAAAACGCTCGTGATTGGCGGCCATGCCGTTCTGCACGCGGTGGTAAAGACTGACAGGTCCGGCAGGTATACGCGCGGATTCCGAAAAAACCCGCGTAAGACTGTCGAACATATCTACCGCAAGTTCCGGCTCTTCCGGGTCAAAGTCCGGGCTTTCCCCCGGCGTACCTCCGCAGAGCCACTCGTAGAGCGCGATACGGAGAGCTTCGCGCGACTCGCATTTTACGCCGATCATGGTGTCGAGGGTTTCGCGGTCGTGTTTAAGCATCCCCAGACCGGAGAGGAAGTTTGCCACATCAAAGTATGCCGATGAGCCGCGTTTGGGAACGCGGCTCCCGCTCCGCCATCGTGACACCAACGAAGCATCGGCGGCTATGCCGCGTGCCAGCGTGATGTTGTTAAGGCGGTATATGTTCATCAAGGTTTGAAGTTTTTGTGAAAAACGCATCAATTTATTACCGTCACAGTACAGGTTATGTTGCGGCCGTCGCATGAGGCGGTGATTTTAGCCGTGCCTTTCCTGTATGGAGTTACAACGCCGTTTGAATCTACATAAGCGACACTCTCGTTTGACGACTTCCACGTTACTTCCGTTTTAGTCGCGTTCTCGGGGAAGACCTTCGCGGTCAGCTGATAGCTGTTTTCCTCACCAACTCTGAGCGTCAGTGACCTCACGCTGATACTGATAGATTTTACCCTAACCCGGACGAGAACGTTACAAGTTGCCACACTGCCGTCATCGGTTACTGCCGTTATCGTGCAAACTCCGCCGGAAACGGCTGTTACCTTGCCGTATATGTCCACCGTTGCCACATTGGGATTGCTTGAATACCAGCTTACTCCCGCCATCGATGCGTTCTTCGGCGATACGGTCGTGTCCAGAGTTGTGCTGTTGCCGAGGGTCATCGTGAGGTTTTTGCGCGAGATTTTCAAGTCTGTAGTCGGGCGTGGGTTTGTGCTGAGTACGGTTACCTTGCATTTAGATGAATATTTGCCGTCCACCGACCTGAGCGTTATTGTGGTCGTTCCGGGGCTGTTGCCGCTGATAACGGCATTGCCGTTCTCGTCTATGAAAACAATATCGGCTATGTTCTCATCCTCCGTCTCCCACACAAGCTGATTCGCGTTTGAGGGTCTAAGGGTCGGGTAGAGTTTTGTTGTTGTGCCTGAGAGAACCTTCGCGCTGCTGCGGATTCTCAGGTATGACGGTTTTTCGGGTTCGGTGTCTGACGGGATGATGAATTCCAAGGTCTTCGGCGGCTGTACGGTCGGTTCGATTATTTCTTGAGCCATGGAGAACGGGCTGAAGAAGTTCTCGGGTATTTGTACATCCGGTTCAAATATATAGTCAGGTATGGAGAACGGGATGAAAGACTTGTCGGGGGTGTCGTCAAATGGGGTGAAAAGCTGAGATGAGGAGGGGGACGGACCGAGTATTACGTTGACTTCCATAGTTTTTTGGAAATCTGCGATAGAAGCCGTTATTGTAGTTACACCGGGGGTTAATGCCTCCAAACTGCCGTTAACGGGATTGATGGCAGCGACTGTGGGATTTGACGAACCCCATGTGACCGAATGAGAACCTGTATACCCGTTGACTTTCTCAGCTCTTAGCGTATATGATGAATTTCCTGCGTGAAGCGGGGGATCGACAAGCGAAGTACCCGATGCTATGGTTATGTCAATCGGGGGTCTGACGGGAACGGGAGTTAAAACTATGTGAGATATTGGGCGTATTTTTTCCGCGTCTCCAACCGTGAAATTTCCCGGTGCTATCAGCAAACCAACGGCTTCAAATGTAAGTTTAATATTCTTACCGTCAAATCCCGAATCGGGAGTATAGTTAAAGACTACAAGACCTGATGAATAATAGGTCGCGTTAGAAGGCGGGTTGCTGGGGTCATACTCTATTGTTCGTTTAAGACCACCTGATATATCGTCTTCAAATGCGCTGCCCTCTATCGTTAATATAAGTTTTGAAAATGTTGCTCTGGGGTCTAGCTGCACACCGATTCTCGCGGGAATTCCGGTATGCAGAGCGGATAGACTGTCATTCAATTCGGAAGATGACTGGCGGAAGTTGGCTTCGGTAACCGTGTCGCTTACGACCCATACTTGGAACGTTTTTGTCACTGTTCCATCGATTGCAAGCGGCATCGCGAGTCCATCCTCCCAAAAGTACCCGCTCGCGTCTTCCGCACCGTCCGCTGTGAAGTTTTTAAGTCGGTTAACAGAGTGGACATTTGTATCAAGCACATAAGAACCGGCACTGTAAACTACCGTCTTTCCGTTTTCGCCTTCGCCAAAGGCCGTTGTCGGTGCTGTCCTAACCGTTATTGTTGCTTCACCTTCTTTTAACGCTGTCATTTTTCCGGTTGATCTGTCTACCTCAACAACTGTGGGATCGCTTGAAATCCAATGCAGCGTTTTATAGGTAGCCGAAGCGTCAACTGTTGCATCTATAGTCGCGCTTTCACCCGGCTTCATTCTCTTCCAATCGTTTGTACCATCGTCTTGCAGTTTGTCCGATGAACTGCCTTTAGGCAGATGTATATCCGTAACCGCAATGGGAGCTACAACAATATACATACTGTCAATACGGTTGCCGTCCACACTTTCCGCGACAATATTTGCCGTGCCGACTTGTTTGCAGGTCAAGAACCCTCCGCTGTCAATATCGGCTACATCGGGTTTATCAGAACGCCAGCTAACACCGGGGTTTGTCGGCGTAATAGAAGTTCCGCTCGCGTTAAAGTATTCAACAGAGAACTGCGGTTTGTTAGTTCCTGCACTGTATACCGGGAACACCCACGACCTCCGCCGTATCTTAATGCTGTCTACCTGCCCCATGCCTGTGCCTTCCAATACATGAACCGACCATTTGGCCGTCATGCTTCCGCTCGTTGTCGTTACTTCAACGGAGATGGTAACAGGTCCATCGTCTACAATACTTGTCATAGTAGCACCCGGTGTTTCCGGGTCAGGAATTACCACTGTGCGGATAGTCGGTGTTGTTCCCTGCATAACGCCGTTTGCCGCGTCAAGAACGTAAATATTAGATTTATCAACACTCCACCTAACGGTTTGAACGGTTGCGTCCGGCGGGGTATATCTTACGGTAAACGTTTCTCTTTGCTGTTGGTATAACTGCTTTAGGTTATGATCCAGTGAAATACTTGTAAGCGGCTTATCCACAACGGTAAAACGTATTTCAGCCGCTATCAGTCCGGTTGCCATCGGCTTGACCTGCACCGCGTAATTGCCGGCTTTCAACCCCGTAATCTTAGCGTTGGGACTGTCGGAAGTGGTCTTTGAGATTTCATAATTTTTGGCAATAAGGTCTGTCTCAGACGCAATATACTCAACAACGCTGCTATTCGGCGCGGGAGCAAAAGCTACCATTATATTGAAGCTGTCGCCCACGTTAATGGTTAATGTGCTGTTCTTGGGCGGAACGGGATCGGTTGTAACGGTCACCTTCAGCGCGTCCTTCAAGGCCGTAACATCGCAGGTATCCGAAAAACGGTAATCGCCGTTATATGATGCCGTGATTGTTGCCGTACCCTCGCCGCGCCACCTGATGTTTCCGTTGTCATCAACTGAAACTATGGCGGGATTACTGCTCGACCACTGAATTTTCCCGTTTATCGGAGCGGGACCGCGCACGTTCGCGTTGAGCTTGGCTGTTGTGTCTTTGTACAATGTGACATCTCTGGGGTCAAGAGTTAAGCTGTATAAGCTGGGGTCGACCGTTATCTCAATCGTATCGGGGGGCAAATTCGGGAAAGCAACGGCAAAGGCGGATATTGTAACCGTTCCACTCGCGCCCTCACCCGCGCCCGTTACCAATCCGTTTCCGTTGACGGTGGCAACAGCACTGTTGCTGGTTTCCCATCTGACCCTAGGATTTGATATGGTCGAAGGCGACACTGTAGCGGACAGCTGAACGTGTCCGAAGCTGCCTATTGTCGATTCAACCCTTCTGTCAATAACAATACTCGGTTCTGTCGAGGATACGTTTATTACGCAAGTGGCAACCGCGCCCATACCCTCGGTATATGCCTTAACACTTGTAATACCCGCCTTAACACCCGTTACAATGCCGTTTGAAACAGTCGCTATGCTCTCATCGTCCGATGCCCAGAAAATTTTCTCATTGGCGGTTTTGGGCTGTTTATCGACTATTGACAGCTGCACCTGTGAGCCAACGTTAACGGTCGCGTTATCCGGTCTAATTTTCATCGAGGTGATTGCCACCAGTTCCTCAACTTTTATTGAAACAGTCGCTTTCTTTTTCGGGTCTTTCTTGCTTGTAACAGTTACTTTCGCCGTGCCTTTCGCGATACCCCTTACCATTCCGTCATCATCGACTGTGGCGATATTTGACTTATCCACCAAGAATGTGACGTGTTCTTTATCGGCGAGGAACGAGCCGGTTGAGGTGACGATAGTCGCCAAGATAACCTCACTGCGCCCGATAACAACCGTCATCGTGTTGGGGTTAGCTTCAACCTTGGTAATATTCGGATTGTCTTCGGGGTCAATGACAATGGGTTTACCCGGTGTACCGACAAGCTGCTCAAACAGTTTACGCACATCGTCAAGGGTTTCAAACTGCAATTCCGCGAATATTTTTGTCATTACGGTTTCTTTCTCCGGTTTAGCCATTGCCTTATACGGGTTCGCGGCGGTTATAATGCCGATTACATCGGCGTTAACCTTAGTTTCCAAGACTTTTTGCATATCAGGCACTGACTTTGTGTTGTTAATAATCTGCAATACATTGACTTCCTGCTTGCGCCGCTCCGAGACGGCGGTATTGAACGCTTTAGCGAACGCCTCTTCATTGGGGAACTTTCCGTCCGCCACCGCGCTGCGTGCAGTTATAAGCGCGTTTGCGACATTTAATTTTCCGTAGTCGCTCAGTCTGCCGTAATCGCTGCCGGCAAGCGTATCAATCCCGAGCTGTCCGGCAAGATTGTCATTCTCTATGATTTCCTGCATGGCTTTTGCGGTCATTGCGGTATTTACGGCAAACAGGCCTCCGATTTCGGTTATCTTATCATTCAGATACGCCTGTATCGCGGGTTTTGACGTGAAACTGGTACGCGAAGCGTACATATCCGCGATAAATGAGTTTCTCTCTTCATCCGTGTATGACTCAAACGAGCGTATATCAAGCCCGAGCGGATTGTCCGCGAGCAGCAGGCGTTTGAGGGCTTCGCTGCCCGTAAATGTGGCTATTCTGTTATATGACGGGTACACCGCGTTGGCGAACTGATTTACCATACGCAGAATCTGCGCCGCGGTCGGTTGCGTGAGCTTGAAGTTATCGCCCTTGAAAATTAGGGTTTCATATAGACCGTTACCCCACGTTATGTAAAGCGTTGTGTCGATTGAGCCTGTGAGGTTAGAGCCCGCTTTTACTGGAATGTATACAAGTATCCCTGTTACGCCGTCTTGTATTACATTTGGTATGGAGTATACGTAGTCGTTCGCGCCCTCGAAGTCATAACCAATCTTAACGGCGGGATTCTGCGCCTTAGGCGGAGCGGGTATCAAAAATCCGATAAAGTAACCCAGACGATTCTGCTGAGTAATTTGAACAGGCGAACCGTCGTGAGCGATGTTGACTGAATTGCTCTGCGCGTTGGCGGCTGTCGTCAATGTAAGCGCAGAACCGCCTGTGTTCACGGTATCGCGCCGAACTTGCATCGCCTCGCTGTCACGGGTTACGTTATTGGCGTTAGCCCTGTCATCAATCTCCGAGCCTTTGATAACCTCGCCGTCTACTATTGCCGTCATACCGGGGGCAATACTGACAAAACGCGGTCTTATTGTTACACTCGCGCCGTCAGCGTTGATTACGAGATAGTCAATAGAGCCGTCTCCGGCGATAGTGATATCATCGGCATTTATTTCCATATAGTTAACGCGCGCGTCTCTCTCGATTCTCATGAAAGAGCCTTCCGCTGTTCCGGAGAACCGCGTGTTGTCGACTTCAACGCCGTCTAATCTGACTCTCGTAAACGGACGCTCGACATTCAACGAATCAAGAATAACATCGCGGAGCGTTACAAAACTCCCAACGGCATTTTGAGGAATGTGCAGGGTTGAAAAGCCCGCGCCCTCCAGAGTTATGTCCGTCATCGCGGTGATTTCACCGATTTTAGTGAGGTTATTCGAGCTGTAAATACGGGTTTCGCAATATGGGTTATAAACATAAACTCCTTCGGTCACAACCGTGCCGGTAAGATTTACGCTGTACGGACCGCCGCCGCGTATAATAAGACGACCGTTTATTTTGCTGTTCTTTATCGCCGCGTTGCCGCTCTCAATGCCGTCGGCGAGTATAAGGCTGCCGTTCAGTGTCATGCTGTCAATCGTGACGGAAGGCGAGCGTATCAGCAGATTGCCGTTGACCGTCCTGCTTGAATAAGCATCTGTACCCATGAATATATTGGGCAAAAAGTCATTGATAAACTGGAACATTTCGGCGCGTGTAACAGGTCTGTGGGGATAGAAGTAATAAGTTTCATTTTCCTCGATTCCCAGTGTAACGCCCATATACGCGAACGCCGCGAGGTGTCCGCGCCCGTATGTAGCCAAAGCGTTGTCCTCGTAAATGCCGGACAGAATAGATGTGTTGTCGTTGTACAAGCCGAAGATGCGCCCCATCATCGTTACGAGCTGCTCGCGGCTGACCGGAGCGTTGGGAAGGAATTTATTGTCTCCGACACCAACGATAAGTCCCGCCGCAAAGGCTTTTTGAACATCGTCATAGTAAGTGCTGTCTCGGGGTACGTCATCAAACGCCTGCGCGTTCCTGTTTACCGCCACTCTTAAAACGCGGTTCATCGCGGATATAAGATCTACGCGTGTTGCCGGTTCATCGGGGTATGCCTTTCCATCCTTGGAATCAACAACGCCTAACAATCCAAGCCGGCTGATTGCCGCCTCGTTCGGGTGTCCTGAAATGTCCGTAAACTGCGATGCTAGTGCGCCCGATAAATTGGGAGCGAGGAAATCGCCCGGAATAAACGCCATTGTTACAGCTCCGGCGATAAATACACTTAAAATTCGTTTGAGTTGTTTGTTCATTTTGAACACCCCATAACCAATTAACAATTAACAGATAACAAATAACAATGCGGTTGTCATCCTTACATTTAGCAGAATTTTGATACGAATGTGTCGAATAGGTTTGCGTGTTTACCGCCGGGACGATAGAACACGGGCGGCTTGCCAAGCGGCGCGTGTACGGTCGTCTGACCTCCGGTATACTGCTTTCCTGTCCAAAGATGTATCCAATAGCCTTCAGGCAGAATAAGAGAACGTTCTTTCTGTCTTTTTCTAATGACCGGCGCGACAAGCATTTCATCGCCCAGCATATACTGATCGTTAAGATTTGCCAGTTCTTTTTGCTCCGGAAAGCTCAGTATCATGGGTCGCATGACCGGCATACCGTCACTGGCGCATTCTCGCACACAGGAACGCAAAAACGGCGCGAGCGCGGTGTGTATGTTTACCATTCTTGCAAATTGCTTTAATGTGTCCTCATCAGTGTCGAACTGCCATCCCTTTGGGTTGCCCTCGACCAGATACATAACGGGAGTAAACGCCGACCATTCCAACCAACGCAGAAACAGCTCTTTTGTGCGTTTCGCCATAAACGACAGGTTGCCGCCCACTTCTGAGACCGAAAGTCCAATGCCGGACATACCCAAGGAGAGTGAAGCGTTGAGCGCGGCGGGCAATCCGTCTGACGCGCCCCATCCCGCGTTCATTTCCCCGGTCGAGGCAAGCATTGTTTGTGCGCCCGTACCCGCAAATCCCGTCCGGGACACGAATACGGTATCCGAGCCGCGACCCGCCTCGCGTATTGCCTGACGGTTCAGGCGACTCCATAGGAGCGGCCACTTGTTGTGAACCTTCGATGGTTCTTCTTTTGAAAACAGAACCGCGTCATCGGGCAGGAACGCGCCCATATCGGCATAATGTCCGGAAAAACCAAGTCCAAGAATGTTTGTCTTTATGAGTTCTTTGTACCAAAGGCACGCATCGGGGTTGCTGAGGTCGAGATGTCCCGCCATAAAGCCGCCCATGTCGGTGATGTAGTTGCCGCCCTCCCGTTTTTTCAGCAGATACCCCTTGTGTGATGCTTCCGCGAACAACTGCCCCTCTATTGACAAGTGCGGGTTTATATAAGCGAGAACGCGCACGTTGCGTATTGTCAGCTCGGCTATCAGCTTGTCAAGTCGGGGGTATAACTCACGATTCCACGTCCAGTCATAAAACGGATGATTGCCATCGGGTGTTTCGCGTTCGCCCGTCCAGTCGCGGATTAGCAGTACCGCCGCCGATGCGCCTGAGTTAACTATCTTCTCGAGTTTGTCCAGCAACGGTTGTATACCGCCGTGTATCTCAAACCACGCGCCCTCGCTTGCCCACTGGGGCAGGACGGCGGGTCGTCCTGTAAGGCGGGTCATTTTACGCATAAGATCCGCCGGATTGTCCGCCGCTCCGACCGTTATCGCCGGAGGCAAATCCCAGAACTCCGCGCGGTTGTGCTTCGCGCCGCGAAAATCAAATGTGCCGTATGACGGAGAGCTGGTATAGACAAAAGTAAAGTCGTCCGTCACATATACCGGTTGGGGATTGGGACTTCCCGGAAGTCCGCCCAGTTTAAGTCCGTTTACAGGATTGCGGCGAGCCTTGTCAATCTGCCGTTCCAAAACCCACATGGGTATGCGCCTGCCTTGCAGATTAAGCGCATCGTACCTAACACCGCCGCCGTATACTTTTTGACCGGCCTTTGCGGTAAAATTGAGCCATACCCTGTGTATTCCGGTCGATGAACGCTGAAGTGTCAGCACAAGATTATCCTCAACATCTGTCATAAGAAAGGTTACGGAGAGGTTGCCGCCCCAGAAGCGAACCGTACCACGCGCGTGGTCGTACTTCGATTGAGTGAGATGCACCTTGTCGGCGGAGAAATCGCTCAACCGCCACTGACCGTTGTGTATATGAAGTTTTCCCTCACTTTTGCTGACGGTAACAAACGGGTCGTCAGGCGTGTGGGACAGTACAAGCCTGTCTTTCAAGAACACAGACAGCCTTTCACTGGAAATCTCAACTCTGAACATAAATTCTCCTTAGACGTTAATATACGGGTATCGCTGTGCAATGTACCTTCAATCAGCCGAACAACATATAAATACTTCGCATTTCATATGGCTAAATAGCGCAAATCAAATTGCAATCCTTCACGAGTTACAAGTATATCTGTCAGATATTGATTTTCAATCCGATTCATACCATAATAACAACTAACCTCATTTGAATCCTGTTCTATATACCAATGTTCCGTTATCCCTGATGTTGCGTATAAGTTCTGCAGGAAAGCTCTGTCATTCCTTGTGTTACCTTCCGACCAAATTTCGACTATTAAATCAGGCTGTCCGGCTGTTTTCGTCTGTTTTATATTCTCTAAGAACGGATTATTCTTAAACACCACAAAATCCGGCTGAACATAATCTAATTCCGGTAAAATGTTCTCAATAAAATTATTTTCATCGTCTATATGCGTGGTATCCACCAAATTAAACCCATTAGATATTTTTCTTGTCCCCCAATAAACTAATGCCCGTTCCTCGTGCAGAACAGTAACCTCCCTTTTTTCCAAAAAGGGAAAAATTCTGCTGACCAATGTTGATATGAACTCGTTGTGTCTCCTCGTTGTAGACATGGGCATATAAATATCCATATTTACTATCCTCCATAAGTTGAATAATTCGGGTATCGCGCCTTACAAATTTAATATCGCTCTCACTGCGGTTTCTGCAATAACCGAACCGGGGCGCAAGCCACTTATGTTTATATCCGAATCCATCATTGCGGCAAGCTCCCAAATAATCTCCTCGCCGCCCCATCCGCACAAATGAGCTCCTATAAGACGTTTCCCTCCGTCCGTCACCAGCTTCACAAAGCCCTCTTCGGCGCGTCCGAGAATCTTAGCTTCGGCACAGATTGGTTTTAGACCGATTGCCCTCGCGCTCTCCTCAGTTTCACCGACACTCGCTCCGGCAGCTCCGCAGTTAAATATGCGCGGTATTGCGCGGTACGCGACAGTTTCATGCTTTCCTAAGATGTTGGCAACGCACACTTCCGCTTCGGCAAACGCGCCGTATGCCGACAGCGTCCTCATGTTCACGTCACCGGCGGCGTATACATCCGGCAAGTGTGTGCGGCATCTTTGGTCGGTTACAACCGCGCCGTCTTCAATGACAATGCCTATATCGCCTAATCCCATGCCGCGAGCGGCCGGGGCGCGTTTCGCGCCCGCAACAACCTTGTCACATTCTACGGAGCGTCTTCCTGCGTGTGTTGAGAGCTTAACGCGCTGTCCGTTTATAGCGGTAATATCGGAGTGTTCAAGATATTCTATGCCGCGAAGGTTGTGTCTGAGCCATAGAGCGACACCGGAATCCAATTCCGCGGCAACGCTGTTTCCGGGGAGTGTTAGGATGACCGCCGCGCGGTTTGCCGCGAACCATGCCGCGACTTGCAACGCGCGAATGTTTCCGCCAATAACAACAACTCTGCGCGGCAGTTTGCTGTATAAAACTTCCTTTGGAGTAATAACAAATCCATTGGAGATACTCGTGTCAATACCCGGTATGTCGGGGATAAACGGCATTGAACCTGTGGCTATTAATACTCGTGGTGTCTCTATGCGAACGCCGTTGACTTCTATTTTGTAGTTGCGGCCTTTAAGTCCGTCAATGCGCCCCGCCCCGTTTATTACATCAACGCCTAAGCTGCTTAAGGTTTTTTCGTGCAGGTCGGACAGGATTTTCGTCTCTTTTGCCGCGCTTTTGACAACTTTATCGTGTGCTTGCGACCCCGCATCCGACAACAGTTTCCTATACGGCCAATAGCTCTCGTGTAACGCGCCCCCGCCAGATTCGCCGCATTCTATCATCGTAACGGACAGTCCTGCTTTTGCCGCGAGTATTGCCGCGCGGCTTCCCGCCGCGCCGCCCCCAAGAACAGTAAGATCCGTCATGATTTATCGTATAGTTCCTTTCAGCACGATAACCGCCTTGTGCTTCCAATAGCGGAATCTTGCCTTTTTCTTGCCTTTAACGCACAGAGCGTCTAGCTTTTGGCGGTTGGAGGGGCTTTCATCGTCTTTTGCCAGTTCCAGAACTTGCTTCCGCATTGACGGGAACTGTGTCAGGAATATCAAGTCATACCAATAGTTGATTCTCGGGTCGTTGTTCTCAAATTTCCAATGGTGGTCAAATTGCTTCTGCATGGGGGCGTTCATAAGCTCCTGCATTTCCTCGGGTGTCACCAGTCCCATCTCAATGGCTTTCGGCACGATGTCCGCACCCGGCAAAAAGCTCAGTCCATGTAATTGCAATTCAAACGGAGGCTTGAAGTTTACGCACATTTCGTATGTCTCTTTGATTGTCTCGACAGTCTCAAACGGATGGCGCAGCATGAGGTCATAGATTAACTGCGGCACGCCTTCATCGTTGAAAATTTTATCGCATTTGAAAATGTTGTCATTTTTCTCCGTGCGGTGGAAAATTTCTTTTCTAATGTACGGTGAACCGCTCTGTATTCCCATGACGACCTTGTACAGACCCGCCGAGCGGAGCTTGCGTATAAGCTCGGAGTTCGTTTTTAGCGGATGCGCCCATATTTCAAACGGAATACGTATCTCTTTTTTGTAACGGCTGACGAAGTCGTCTATCCATTTGGGGTCGTCACTAAATATTTCGTCCCAAAAGTGTATAACCTTTAGCTTTTTCATATTCTTTTTTGCTTGTAATAATTCGGAAATAACATTGTCGACTTCACGGAAGCGCACATACTTGCCGCCGCCTTTATTAAGGCGCATGACCGCCACCGAACAGCAATACGAACACACATACGGGCAGCCGCGCGAACAGCTCATCTCATAGCTGTACGATGTGGTCTGGGGGTCGCCGTCTGTCATTGTGTCATTATCAATCAAGTGCTTGTTCATGCCGCCAATGCCGGGTATGCCGTAAGCGTCAAGGTCTTGCAGAAGCGGGCGCAGGGGATTCATTACAATTTTGCCCTCCGCGTCTTTGTATGCAAGATTCGGAATATCGGTAACGTCCGCGCCGTCTCTTATAGCGTTGGCGAGGTCTATTATCGCGCCCTCACCTTCGCCGCGAATGACATAATCCGCGTAATCCATGCACTCCTCGGGAGAGATTGAGGCATAGACACCGCCCCAGATAATCGGGGTATCGAAGTGTTTCCTAAGCCGCGCGTTAAGCTCGTGTACGACCTCTATAAAAGGCGATGCCATAACGGATAGTCCGACAAGCAAAGGCTGTTTCTTTTTTAAGAAGTCGAGCAGTATTTCATACTCTTTTTCGGTCGGCAGTTTGGGCTTTAAGCTGTTATACGCCTTGAAGCATATGACCTCGACATCATACCCGCTTGTTTTCAGCGCGTTTTCAAGGTAACGCAACCCCAGCGACTTGGGGCTGTAAAAACTTATAAGAGCTACGGTGTTCGACATTTAAGCATCTCCTTAGCATAATTATATCCAATATCATTATAGCACAAGTAAACATAAAACGCAATAAAAGCAAAGAGTTTTATGTTTAGATGAAAACGAACGGTATTTACTTTATTTTCTAACCGCGTCCGCTATGGCTTTTATATGCGCGGGTGTTGTACCGCAGCATCCGCCGATAATATCGGCTCCGGCTTTTATTAAGTCCGGAATCATGCGCGCCATATCCTCGGGCGTTTCGGGGAAGATATTCTCTCCGTTAACAATTTGCGGAAGTCCGGCGTTCGCGTGAACGAGAACAGGTACATTTGGGTTTCGCATTTCCTTTACAATTTCAATCATACGCTCAATGCCGTTGCCGCAATTTGCGCCGATAATGTCAGCCCCCGCTTCTATGGCGACCTCTGCCGCCGCTGTCGGGGATATTCCCATCATCGTGCGGTAATCTCCGCGCACCGTGCGCTCAAATGTAAATGTGCATATGACTTCAAGAGACGTGTTCTCTTTCGCCGCCTTAATGGCAATACACGCCTCGTCTATATCTGACATGGTTTCAATGCAAACCGCGTCTGCCCCGCCTTTTTCAAACGCGGTTACCTGAGCTTTGAACGCTTCGTACAACTCGTCTTCGGTGACCTCTTCCGTTATGAGCATCTTGCCTGTCGGACCAAGCGAGGCAATGACCCAGTGGTCATCGCCTGCGGCTTTGCGTGACGCTCCGGCCGCCGCTTCGTTCAAGGCGGCGGCATCGCTACCCAGACCGTAATGCTCCAATTTGAAAGAGCTTCCTCCGAAACTGTTCGTTTTAACCATGTCCGCTCCTGCGGCTATATAGCTCGCCGCAATATCCGCAACATCATCGAATCTGCTCAAATTCCAACTCTCGGGGCATTGTCCGGGTTTTAATCCTTTTTTATGCAGAAACGTACCCCACGCGCCGTCGGAAACCAACACACGCCCGGCTTTTACAGCGTCCGCAATTCTCCCTCTTGCCATTTTACGCGCTTTTCTTCTCTAACAACGCCTGTTTTGCTGACTCGGCGGCGGAAGCGGCATCGGCCGCGTAAATATCCGCGCCTATGCTGTCGCAAAAACTGTCGGTTATGGGCGCGCCGCCAATCATGATTATTACGTCATCTCTCAAGCCAGCCTCTTTGAAAGCGTCAACCGTACTCTTCATTTCGCCCATTGTAGTAGTCAGAAGCGCGGACAGCGCGATAATATCGGCTTTTTCGGTTTTGAACGCCTCGATAAATTTCTCGGGAGATACATCGACACCCAAGTCAACGACTTCAATTCCCTTGCCCTCGAACATCATGCGTACAAGGTTCTTGCCTATATCGTGCAGGTCGCCTTTAACAGTGCCGATAATCGCTTTGCCCACGGCAACCGCGCCCTCATCCGCAAGATGGGGTTTTAATAATGCCGTGCCGGTGTTCATCGCGCGCGCGGCAATAAGTACCTCGGGTACATATACTTCGTTATTCTTGAATTTTACGGCGATTATATCCATGCCGGATAGCAACCCCTGTTCGAGTATATCCTTGGCGGGAATATTTTCCGCCAGAGCCTTCCCTACAAGTTCACCGACTATTTTTGCCTTGCCCGCTTGCAAGTTTGCGGAAATTTCAGAAAGAATAGCACTCATAGCAAGTCCTCCAATATTAATATTATGCCAATTATAGCAAATGTTCAGGACTATGTATAGTAGTATTTTATGTTTTTTTAAGAACAGCTAGTAACGCAGTTAGTAACGGCGATGAAAACGAAAAAAATCCTTGACAAGCCAACAGAGGTATGCTATACTGACACCGCATTTAGGGGTATAGCTCAGTTGGTAGAGCTACGGTCTCCAAAACCGTGAGTCGAGGGTTCAAGTCCTTCTGCCCCTGCCAAGTCCAAAAACAAATAGGATGTGCGATAAAGCAACAATTTGGTGAGGTTTGCCAGATGGTTGCTTTATTGTCAAAGGGGGCATGAATAAATAATGTTGATTCGATGGGCAACAGAAAATGATTTGCCTGCGTGGTGCGCTCTGGCAACTGAAGTGTCTCCGATTTTCCGGCATCCCGCCGATATGGGAGCCGACCCGGAGTTTACATCTTACGCTCAAAGCAAGGTAAACAAATATGAAGCGTTGACAGCCGTTGACTATATGAGCGGCAGTAACATTGGTTTCATCGGGTTTTCACGGACAAATAACCGTATTACATGGTTCGGCGTGTCGGAAAAATATCGCGGAAAAGGCGTTGGCAGCCGCTTATTGAAAACTGCCTTGCGCCAACTCGACCACACCAAGCCTATCACGGTGGAAACCTACCCAGAAGGGTACGAGCCGGGTATTCCAGCAAAAAATTTGTATCGAAAATTCGGTTTTGCAGAAACCGAAAGCAATCTAGTCGGTCCGCATAACCTTCCTATTTGCCAAATGACAGTAGATTTATTCGCTGAAAAACGCGGCGGTAGTTTCCACTACCGCTACCCTGATTTTATCAAAGCGGCACAAAAAGAAAACTGCCCTGTCTGTAATCATGAGCCTATGCCCGATGGTCAGATTGACATTTTAGTAACCGATAAAATCTGCGTTGGCGGTGAATACCCCGGTCAAGGGCGGCTATTCGGCAAGCTGTATGTTATGCCAATAGAACACTATTTCCATTTTGAGGATATGCCTCAAGCAGATGCGGCGTTCTTCATGGGCGAAGTTCAACGTGTCGGAAAGGCGCTTCGTAAAGTTACCGGCGCAGAGAAAATCAATTATGAAACGCACGCTAACTCTGGGGCGCATTTGCATATCCATTTGTTTCCGCGCTATCTCGATGATGATTTTCCAAGTGCGCCGATTGATTACCGCGTGAGCGAGCCGGCTCCCTATGAAAACTACGAGGAATACTTGTGGTTTATCGAACAAATGAAAGCGGGTTTGGGTGACAGCCCAACAATCGAAAATTAGAGATTGCCTTTTGTAGGTTGGTGTGCTATACTGTGTTTACTATCAAGCGTTTTATACGGAGAGGTGTCCGAGCGGCCGAAGGAGCACGATTGGAAATCGTGTTTGCGCAAAAACGCAACAGGGGTTCAAATCCCCTCCTCTCCGCCAATTTGTGATAAATCCGAACTCATGCCAATCGGCGATGGGTTCGGATTTGTATGTTTTATACGGTGGTAACGCCCTCGGATTTGGGGCGGTTGAGGTCAGTTCAATTTTGGACTGACCACGATGGGCGCAAAATTACGCCCATCACTAACCAATCCATTTTTGGTTTGGTTGCTGACGCGCCCAAGTCTGGGCTGGTTGGTAATCAATCCAACTTTGGATTGATTAACGACGGAAACAAAGTTGTACCCGTTGCAGCGTCACGTCTCTCCGGTTCAACCTAATCTCGCGGGTACATTTTTACGGCTGCAATATTCATCCCAAACAGCCGTCCATGGCAGAGTTTTACCCTCTTCCATCAGTGTCAGGCGTTTGGTGAAATTAAACTCATGCTCCGCGTCCCTCAGCGTGTGATACGGCTCAAGCAGCGCGATAAGCAGAGCTTTACGCATATTCCTCATGCCTACCGTCCACGCCGTAACACGGTCAATCGAGCCGTCAAAATAGTCCAACCCTATGTGTACGCGATTTAACAGATTGTGGCGAACTATCTCTTTCGCTATGGCAATCAGTTCATCATCAAGCATAATGACATGGTCGCTGTCCCAACGCATGGGGCGTGATACGTGCAGCAGCAGACGTTCAACAAACAGCGATACGGCGGATATTTTCGCGCTGATGACCTCTGTGGGGTGAAAGTGTCCCGCATCAAGACAGAGCGCGATACCGTTCTTTACGGCATAGCCCATGTAGAACTCATGGCTGCCGACCGTGTAGCTCTCCACGCCGATACCGAACAGCTTGCTCTCTACTGCGTCAATAATATCGAGCTTCTCGGCGAATATTTCATCCATAGCGTCTATCAGACGCTTACGGGGTGTCAGCGTATCGGCGGGGACATCCTTAAAGCCATCGCCAATCCATACGTTTACGGCTGACTTAGCCCCAAGCTCTTTTGAGAAATACGCCGCAATCCTTCGCCCGCGCTTGCAGTGTTCAATCCAAAAATCACGGATTGCCTTGTCAGGGTGCGACAAAGTCAAGCCGTCCGCCGATTTGGGATGGCTGAACAGTGTCGGATTGAAGTCAAGCCCGAGGTTGCGCTCCTTTGCCCAGTCAACCCACGCCGAAAAATGCTTGGGCTCGATTTGGTCGCGCTCCACACCCGCCACATCGCCGTATATGGCGTGCAGATTGATACGTGAAGCCCCGGGTATTTGCGACAGGGCGCGGTCAATCATTGCCCGCAGTTCGTCCGCGTCACGCGCCGCGCCGGGATGGTTTCCGGTTGCTTGAATACCTCCGGTCAGCCCGCTGTCACGCCGCTCAAAGCCGCGAACATCATCGCCCTGCCAGCAGTGCATGGATACGGGGATGGTATCTAAGATTCTCAGAGCATTTTCCGTATCGACACCAATGGCGGCATATTGTTCCTTCGCGTAATTATACATCATTTCATCACCGACTTTCTGTGTTTTTGTGCCCTCTCTTTACTTTTTTCTTGCAGTAATATAGTATAGTATTTATAAGAAACCGACAATAGCAAAGCATGACAATAAATATCAATATCTTGACATTGTTGAAAGGGATTGGTTTGTTTTTCATAATTGCCGACAATTTTCTCCGACAATTTACGGCATTGACAGTTAGAGACAAACTCCTCGTAATGGTTTTCAACAGCATAAAACGACACTCCCATCTTTCGGCAACATACCAAAAAATAGAAGTGTCGAAAACAACACGAAATACATTTGGGGAACATACCAGCAGTATGGATTACGAACATCGTTTCGCACTTCCCCTACAGCCCCAACCTACTTCACCGAATCCATGTGCATAATCAAATCTAACACCTTGTTTGAATAACCCCACTCGTTGTCATACCAGCTAACCAGTTTGACAAAAGTATCGGTCAGCGCGATTCCCGCTTTAGCATCGAAAATCGAAGTGCAGGCTTCGCCGATAAAGTCTGACGAAACGACAAGCTCATCGGTGTATTTGAGAATGCCCTTCAGTTCGCCGTCTGCGGCGGCTTTGATTGTGGCGCAGATTTCATCATATTTGGCGGGGGTTTTAAGATTAACCGTCAAGTCAACGACAGAGACATTCAGTGTCGGAACACGGAACGCCATTCCGGTCAGTTTGCCTTTCAGTTCGGGAATGACTACACCAACGGCCTTTGCCGCTCCGGTCGAGCTGGGAATGATGTTCGCGCTCGCCGCACGTCCGCCGCGCCAGTCTTTTTTAGACGCGCCGTCAACAGTAAGCTGTGTGGCTGTAGTCGCGTGGACAGTCGTCATAAGACCATCGGCAATGCCGAACTTGTCATTTATAACCTTGGCGAGCGGCGCGAGACAGTTGGTTGTGCAGGAAGCGTTCGACACGAAATTCATGTCATTGGTATACTTGTCTTGGTTAACGCCCATGACGAACATTGGGGTATCATCTTTCGATGGGCCAGTATACACAACTTTTTTCGCGCCCGCATCGAGATGCGCCTGTGCCTTATCTTTCGAGTGGAAGATACCGGTCGCGTCAACAACATACTCAACACCGACTTTGCCCCACGGGATGTCCGCCGGATTTCTTTCAGCGTAGAACATGATTTTCTTGCCGTTGACAGTGATGGAGTTGTCGTCATAGGCAATGTCGCCCTTGAACTGACCGTGAACCGTGTCATAACGCAGCATATACGCCATGTAGTCGGGGCTCATAAACGGGTCGTTAATGCCAACGAACTCAATCTTAGGGTTATTAAGTCCCGCGCGGAAAACAAGTCGTCCGATACGCCCGAAGCCGTTGATACCGATTTTGATAGCCATAATCTTTCCTCCGTAAATAAATATTTCTTAACCTGTGCCATTATATAACAAGCCGGAAATATTTACAAGAGTTTTAACAAGAAAAATTAATACTTCCCAAATTCTCCGCTGTCATCGTGATGTGCCGGCATTGCCAACTGTTTTTTGTGTCCCGCGCCTATGCCGCGTCCCATTCCGGTCGCGCCTTTCAGTTTGAACTGCGCGATAAGTTCTTCAAGTATAGTAGACTGTCCGCTCATTTCTTCAGAAGCCGCCGCGCTCTCTTCCGCAGTCGCGCTGTTTTGCTGTACAACGTGCGCCACTTGGTCGATACCGTGGTTAACCTGTGCGATTCCCACCGACTGCTCGTCTGACGACTGAGCAATCTCGCCGACAATCTGACTGCTCTCATTTATTCCGCTGACAATCTCCGCAAGACTTGCGGCTGTTTCACCCGCGATACGAGTACCAAGCTCCGCTTTCTCCATCGAGTTGGCGATAAGCCCTCCTGTGTCACGCGCGGCATCCGCGCTCTTAGCGGCTAGACTGCGTACTTCCTCCGCAACGACAGCGAACCCTTTACCGTGCTGTCCGGCACGCGCCGCTTCAACAGCGGCGTTCAATGCGAGGATGTTCGTTTGGAACGCGATATCGTCAATGACTTTTATAACTTTCTGAATACTCTGGCTGGCAACATTGATTTCTTTTACGGCGGTCGTCATTTCGTCCATCTGGCGACTGCCTTTTTCGGCGTTGCTCTTGATTGTATTGGCGAGTTTCGCCGCTTTGTCGGCCTTTTCGGCGTTTTCTTTCGTCTTTTGCGCTATGTCGGAAATGGACGCGGAGAGCTGCTGAACGGCAGCCGCCTGTTGTGTCGAACCCTGCGCCAGTGCTTGCGCTCCGTCCGCGATTTGCTTAGAGCCTGTTGAGACTTGCGCGGTGGACTGGTTGATTTCACCGAACATACTGTTAAGGTTGTCTATCATCTTTTTCAGTGATATACCCATTACGTCCTTGTCTGAGAGCAGTTCCGCCTCAACGGTCAAATCTCCGCTTGCGACAGCTTCTAACTCTTCCGCAATATTTGTTACGTGTTTTATAAAGAACACGCTGTTGATGATTGTTTCTCCAATTTCATCCTTAGCCTTTGAAAACTCGTTGATTTCATCAATATTCTTCTGGTGAAGGGTAATCTCGCCTGTAGTTCCCGCCAGCTTCATAAAACCGGAGAGGGCTTTTAATGGCTTGCTGATTAGGTTGGCTATGTATAACGCTATGATGAGAGCCATAATCGCGGCGACAGCGGAGATTGCCAACAGAATATAAATCGTTGTTTGCGTATTTGTTTCGGCATTTGCCACATTGTTATTCGCCGAGGCTTCCGCCGTTGTAATCATGGCTTCGCATAGATCTGCGGAATCGCTTGCGTATGCGCCTCCCGCTGCCATAGGTGCCATCGCGCCATCGCTGTCGCCTATACGCGAAGCGGCGGCAACCGGTTCGCACACTTTTGTTTTATAGTTTTCAAACGCGCCGCGAAGGTCGCTTAATTGCTTCATGACACCTGCTTTGGCTTCTTCTGTCAGAACCCCGGTCATCAATGCGTGTTCATATTCGTCTAAAGCCTGCACACCTCGGTTATACGCCTCGATTGTTTGAGCGAGAAGACCGTCAATCCTCGGGGCATCGGCATCGGCTGAAAAGAGAGACATCGTTGTTGTAAAACGGCGCACCTCAGATAACGCTTCAGAGAAGATGTGCATTTGCACCTCGGCTTCGATGGGATGTTTGATGGCGTAATCATAACTGTTCGCAACGCTGTTTAACTGGATAATCGAAATTACAGCCAGTGTTATCATCAGCGCAATGACAATCATGAAACTGACAATCATTTTTAGCCTAACCTTTAGATTTTTGAACCATGCCATAATAAACTCCTCCTGAATATTTTTTAATTTTCTTTTATGTACTTTTTTCTACCCGCTATCAATTCTATTTTCCATTGTTCGCCCGTTATGCAAACAGTTTATTTTAATGTAACAGAATTGAAGATATGTTACCTCGAACCCTATTCATTTATAATAAAGAAAAAATCGAAGGAGTAACAGACACGGTAAAAAACCGGGACTGAAAAAAAGAATATTATGAAAGTCTTTTGTTTACAACAAAACATAACCCATGTAACATATCTTCAAATATGTTACATGGGCGATTTACATTAAGGAGGAACTACCTAATGGCAACTACTCAACCAATCCGAAACAAACACCAAGTCCGCGAACTTGCGAACTACTATCTCAGACAAGGACAAATCCGCAATCATGTCCTTATTATTCTCGGCGTTCACACCGCCCTGAGAATCAGCGACCTCTTGCGCTTGCGGTGGGACGATGTCTACGACTTTGAGAATCGGCGCGTTCGTGCAACGATAAATATAGTGGAGAAGAAAACCCGAAAAGCAAAAACTATCGCGTTACATAAAGATGCCGTCAACGCACTGGCGTTATTTGCCGCTCAAACCGCCAAGCAAGGGCGATTTCTTATCGAGAATCCGAAAACTCAAAGAGTCATCAGCCG
>WRJE01000025.1 GCA_009782385.1 Oscillospiraceae bacterium
TCGACCCAACTAACCGCCAAACGGCAGAACTCCGCGCGGGTGATGGTGTCTTGATATTTGTCTTGTAAATCGGCAGGGACAAAGCCTTTAGCTATTGCGGCGGTCAAGGGTTCTTTCGCCCAACCGGAAGCGGTGTCTAGGTTTGGAGCTTCGGCGGGTGGTTCAGTGTCGGGAGTTGATTGACTTTCGCCGTTTATTGTGCCTTTAACGGTAACGCCGTCATTTACCTCGCCTATTACGTTACCATCTATACTAATATTTGAGTTTTGATTCCTCGATACTCTGCCTGTAACATTGCCGCCGATTATGACTTTTGCATCTAGATAAGCAGACACAGCAAAGTTAACTTCTGCGCCACCCGTAGTTACATCGCCGCTAATCGTTACCGTTGAGTTATCTGCATTAACTCCCCAATTCGTTTGCTTTGCACCAGTTACAGTTAAGTTACCGTTAATCGTCACCTTTTCGCCACTTTCACCAAAAAATGGTGCTGCAAATACGCCATAATTCCGTAGTCTCGAACCGCTTACTGTCACATCGCCGTTGACTGTGACAGTTCCGCCGCCCCGAGCAGACACACCAAAAGTAGAATCATCTAAGTTACTGCCAGTTACTCGCACGTTTCCGTGAACCGTGACATCAGTTCCGCGACCATCGCTCCATATACCTCTATAACCGCCTGTCAAGTTGCCGTTTACTGTAACTTTTCCGCCATCTGTGGCAGTTACTGCGCTATTATTACTACTCACATCGCCGTTGACTATAACAGTTCCGCCTCCGTTACGGTCAGGAATGAATATACCGTGTGTTTCACCCTTTAGATTTCCTGTTAAAGTAATCTTCGCTCCTCCGCTAACCCAAAGAGCGGTATTTGTTGTACTCTCAATATTGAGTGTGCCGCCATATATCTCGACTTTGCAATTATCGACACTCAACGCGCCCATGTCGCTTTTAATATTCAATGTATAACCGTTCAAGTTTATGTTAATATCTGTATTTTTGATTGCTAAAAGACTGTTATAATTTATGTCAGCCGTAAGAGTAATTGTGTCGCCGCTCTGAGCGGTATTTATTATGTGCTGTAGCATATCGGCACTGTCTAAGTTGTGATTTGCCGCTTGCGCCGATGGCGTAACGGATGGGACGAGTGCGAGTATAAGGGCAAATGCCAGTACAAGTGATAGTATTTTCTTTTTCATATACACAACCTCTTTTTCATAATATTAGGCAGTTTTTGTCTTAAAATAGTAAAACTTGCCCTATGTTGCTTTATTATACCATATATTTGCATTGGAGCGCAACCCTTATGTTGATAGAATTATTAGGGGTGGAATAAATGCCGATTAATGCAGATAAGTTATCAAAAGAAGAATGTGAGTTTTTACGCAATATTGGATTTCGGGTGCAATTCATGCGAAAGAAAGCCGGATTGTCCCAAGCGGAACTTGCGGAACGAAGTGGTCTAGCGGATTCTACAATATCTCACTTAGAAAGTACATCGGTATATTCGGTTAGCCTTGCGGTTTTATTCCGCATTGCTTCCGCGCTTGGTGTAAATCCAATGACATTGCTTGATTTTGAATAAATTACATATAAATAAACCGCACCGTGGATTATTAGACTGCCTTTTATTTGCCTTGTTTACAAACTCAACTGTCCGCTGTCGTTAACATTTTTCAACCCCAAATGTTCATAGGCGCGGTTGGTTACGCACCGCCCTCTGGGCGTGCGGTTAAGGAAACCGAGCTGCATTAGGTACGGTTCGTATACATCCTCAAGGGTAATCGACTCCTCACCTATTGTCGCGGCAAGCGTGTCAAGCCCAACCGGACCGCCGCCGAAATTGTTGATTATACTTATCAGCATACGGCGGTCTACCGCGTCAAGCCCGATATGGTCAATCTCCAAACGTCCCAGAGCGTTGTCGGCGACATCCTTTGTGATGACACCGTGAGCCTTTACCTGCGCGAAGTCGCGCACACGTTTAAGTATCCGGTTCGCTATACGCGGCGTACCCCGTGAGCGCGACGCTATTTCATACGCGCCCTCAGGCTCGATGGCTATATTGAGAATAGCCGCGCTTCTCGTAACTATGCGGCGCAGTTCGTCCGGAGTGTACAGCTCAAGACGCTCAATAACGCCGAAGCGGTCACGCAGAGGCGCGGTAAGCTGCCCGGCGCGTGTTGTCGCGCCAATCAGCGTAAATTTTTTGAGGTCAAGACGTATGGAACGCGCACTCGGTCCTTTGCCCAGAATAATATCAACGGCGTAATCCTCCATCGCGGGATAGAGAATTTCCTCGACCGCGCGGTTCAGCCTGTGAATCTCGTCTACAAAAAGTATATCATGTTCATCGAGATTGGTGAGCAATGCCGCGAGGTCTCCGGCTTTTTCAATAGCCGGGCCGGACGTAATGCGGATATGCACGCCCATTTCGTTGGCGATTACTCCGGCAAGCGTCGTCTTGCCCAATCCGGGAGGACCGTAGAGCAGCACATGGTCGAGCGGCTCACGCCGCTGTTTCGCCGCTTCTATGAATATTTCGAGATTTTCTTTCGCCTTCTTCTGCCCCGTGTACTCGCTTAGAAGGCGCGGACGAAGTGAAACTTCGCCGTCCTCCTCGGGAAGCAGAGTAGAGGCAACCAACCGTTCATCGTAACTGTCATCAAAGTCTATAGCCATTTATATCCTCACAAAATATTATTCTCACATCATTCGCTTTAACGCTTCTTTTATTATTTCTTCAAGCGATAAATCTTCTCCAAGTCCCCTTGTCGCGATAGCGGCCTCCGATGGGCTGTATCCCAGCACAATCAGCGCGGAATGAGCTTCGGCTAATTTTGAGTCCGGCACTAACACGGAAGAAATTCCTTCATATGGGGTTTCCGTAAGCCCTTTTGCCATCTTGTCTTTTAATTCAAGCACAACGCGCTGAGCGAGTTTTTTTCCGATACCCTGCGCGGCTGTAAGTATCTTATCATCGCCTGATATTACTGCTAATGACAGTCTTTCGGGCGTGGTTACCGATAGAATTGAGAGCGCGGCCTTCGGACCGACACCCGAAATGCTTATCAGCATCTTGAAACAATTCAACTCCTGCGTGTCGGCAAATCCGTAGATGTCGAACAAATCCTCGCGGACGTGAACATATGTGTAAAGTTTAATTACTTCCCCGAGCTTTGAGCGCGAGATTGTCTGTAAAGATGTGTGGCAGGCGTAGCCCGCGCCGCCGACATCTATAACGATGAGGTTCGGTTCGGTATGCGCGACAGTACCGTTGAGATAATAAAACATTTCAACACCTCATTTCAGATAATTTGCTTGAAATAATATTGTTCAAATACGGGATTTCAGGTTCTATTCCCTCCGCAAGTCTTGCCGCGGCAACGGGAAGCATCCATTGCTCAATATCACGCCACGCAACCCCCGCAATTCGCGTATATCGGTTGATATAGTTACGGCAGAGGGTTCTTCTGAAAATATTTATTAAATTTCCCTCAAAAGCTGAAATATTCGGAGGTAATGCGTTAGATTGCAGAATAAGTACGGTTCTGCAAACATCGGCGCAAGGGTCGCCGATATGCGCCGTCATCCAGTCTATCACTTTTGCTTTTCGACTATCTATCAGTATATTACCCGGATGAAAGTCATAGTGGCAGAGTATGTTACCTTCCGGTAATTTGCTTAGATAATCAAGAATAACGCCTTTATCGCTTTGATTTATCGACTTTAAGTCTTTAATTATTGCCGACAATGAATCTTTCAGTTTTGGCAGCTCGTTTGCCGTCCGGGTATGTATTTCAATATGTAAATCGGCTAAAAGTTTTGCATACTTAAATACTTTTAACGGTGCTTTCTGCAGCAGATACAGCATACTAACGCCTTTTATATGTTCGTACACAACACCTTTTTTTCCGTCTATATCTATAATATCATAAACTTTTGGCGCGTTTGCGCTTTCGATATTTTTCGCCGTTTGGAACTCTTGAAAAGCCAGACCAGCAAACTCCTCATGAAAAATCTTTATAACTCTATTTTCATCATATCTGAAAACGTCCGCTGTTCTTCCCTGACCCAGTAATTCTTGCATTTTTACCCTCTTATTACCGATTCGCTTTCTTCGTACAACGTATCGGGACAATAATCTATATCATTAGGCCAGACGACAGTGCCGTATCCGGTCTTAACTAACTTGAAAAAATCTTTGTTTTTCAGTGATTCAAATACTCGCATAGACAATAACGGTTTAACGTCAAAAATACGATTTTCACCGTTATTAAAAGTTAAAAACAACTTGTAATCATCAGTCGGAAACACTTCTAGAACACGAGGTCCCAAAGGTTCAGCATGAATAATATTATCTTTATACATTATAATAAACTCCTATTTCAGCGGTTCTATACGGAATATTTCTTCACCGTTTATTGCAAGTTTCCAGTTTGCTACTAATTCTTCCTCGTGAAGCAATACCCATGCTTTAACAAATGTGCTTTGACGTTTGGGAAAATCACCTGATATTATTTCACCGTCAAGGTCAAACACAGCTTCATAATCTCCATAATAAGCATGAAAATGCGGCAATTTATGTTTCCCAATATCTTTCCAATTCATCTTTATAAGGATTCCGTAAAACATTGTCAGTGTTGGCATAACAGCAAATCCTCCATATATATCAGTTTATACTCTTATTGACGATTTATCTATAACTGCTTCAATATCGAATGTGATGCCTGTGAATGGCACAGCGCAACGGCGAGCGCGTCTGCGGCATCGTCAGGTCGCGGTACGCGAGGAAGATTCAACAGCACGCGGGTCATCTCCATGACTTGCTGTTTTTCCGCCTTCCCATAGCCAACAACCGCTTGCTTTACCTGCTGCGGAGAATACGAAAACACGGGTATGCCGCGTTCGGCCGCCGTTAGCAGTATTACTCCCCGCGCGTGAGCTACGTTTATCCCTGTGGTAACGTTGGTGTTGAAGAACAATTCTTCAACAGCCAATACTCGCGGCTCATACATATCAAAAAGTTGGCAGAGGTCTCCGCGAATTTGTAACAGACGTTTCTCTAAGCTCAAGTCTGACGGAGTTCGTATCACGCCATGGCGCAAGGACTTGTGCTTTACACCGTCTTTTTCAATGAAACCGAAGCCAACTATCGCAACTCCGGGGTCGATTCCGCAGATAATCACGGCAAACCCTCTATCGCGGTCATAATGCCGTATTTGCCCGCTTCGTAAGTAAGTCCGCCCTGCAAAAACGCCGTATACGGCGGACGCATTGGCGCGTCACACGACAACTCAACAGAACCGCCCTGTATGAACGTACCCGCCGCCATAACGACTTCGCAATCATATCCCGGCATTGCAGACGGCTCGGGTATCGCGAATGAATCGATTGGAGAACCCTTTTGTATACCTTGGCAGAACTTGAGCAAATCGCTCTTGTTACCGAATTTTATGGCTTGCACTATGTCCGCGCGTCTGTCAAACGGTGACGGCGTAACGCTGTATCCCAATTCCTCAAGGATTGCCGATGCCAAGGTCACGGTTTTTAACGCCTGCGCCGTTATGTGCGGCGCAAAGAACAGCCCTTGAAACATCAGACGGTTCACATTAAGTGACGCGCCGTTCTCCGAGCCAACGGCGGTCAGCGCGTATGAAGCGGCCTCGACTAAGTCTCCCCTTCCGGCAATGTATCCGCCTGTGGGCGCAAGCCCGCCGCCCGGGTTTTTTATAAACGAACCTAACAGCAAATCGCAATCAGGCTCTTGGACATCCACAAATTCGCAATAACAATTATCAACTATTATTATGACATTTTTGTTGACATTACGCACTATGTTGCATATTTCCGATACTTTTTCCGGGTATAACGCCGGACGTTCAGAGTACCCCCTTGACCGCTGAATCAACACTGCTTTTACGTTTTTTGAAGCCTCCGCAATGCCGTTTATATCAGGTTCGCCGTTGGGGAGTAAAGGCGTTTCACGGTATAAAACGCCGAACTCATTTAGGCGGCGTATTACGCCGTTCAGCGTATCATACGGAGAACCGATAGCGGACAGTAGCGTATCGCCCGGACGCAGTACACCGAAAAGCGCGGTGGCAATAGTGTGAGTGCCGCTTGAGAGCTGCAATCGGGCTATAGCACGTTCTTTACCGAAAACATCGGCTATTACCTTGTCGAACACGTCACGGCCTGTATCGCCAAGACCGTATCCGGTACTGCCGGAAAAATGTGTGTCAGACACACGGTTTTCTTGAAACGCTCTCAGCACTTTTTCGGTATTTGATAACGCTATATCTTCATATATGGCAAATTGTGCCGAAAGTTTGCTTTCGGCACGTCCGGCAAGTTCTTTTACTTTACTCGAAAATTTCCGCATCAGTCAACAGCTTTACATCGTTGTTTTTTAGTATTTCTACCGCTTTTTCGGAGTTCTCGCAACGTATAACGACATAAGCATCGTTTTCGCCGCGCGACACGAAAGCGTAGACATATTCGACATTGCTCAACAGTGACAGTACGGCGTGCAGTCCCCCCGGAGAGTCTTTCAAGCGCACCGCAATGACGGGTGTCTTACGGGCTGTTATGCCCGCGCCTTGTAAAACCGTAATGGCTTTGTCAGGTTCATTTACAATGAGCCTTAAAATTCCGAAATCAGAGGTATCCGCGATAGATAACGCGCGGATGTCAATATTTTCACGAGCCAGAACACCTGTTATCTCCGATAACCGGCCGGGGTCGTTTTCAATAAATACGGAAACCTGCGTAATAAACATAAAACCCCCCTATTGCGCTTACAAAATTACCCTTTTATCCAACACCCGCTTGGCTTTGCCTTCGCTTCTGGCTATTGTTTGGGGTGTGACGAGCTTAACCTTAACACTCAATCCAAGAGTGCTTTCAATGTCGCCGCGAATACCGCGCTCAACTTTCTCAATTTTCCGTACTTCGTCTGAGAATAAGGTATCGGACATCTCAACCTGTATCTCAAGCGTGTCGGTATTGTTAACGCGATCAACCACAAGCAAATAGTGCGGGGCAAGGTCATTGTACTTCATCAGCACGGACTCAACCTGTGACGGGAAAACATTTACACCGCGAATTATCAGCATATCATCGCTGCGTCCCGCGGGTTTTTCCATACGTATGGTTGTGCGGCCGCAGGAGCATTTGCCTTTAATAAGCGAACACAAATCGCGCGTTCGGTATCTGAGCAGCGGCAGAGCCTCTTTAGTTATACACGAAAAAACCAGTTCGCCGCGCTCGCCTTCAGGGAGAACCGCGCCTGTGTTCGGGTCGATAATTTCGGGATAAAAATGATCCTCTTGAATATGAAGGCCGTTTTTACACTCACATTCATTGGCAACGCCCGGCCCGCATACCTCGGCAAGCCCAAAAATATCCAAAGCAACTATACCGAGCTGTTCCTCGATAAATCTCCGCATATTTTCAGTCCAAGCCTCCGCGCCGAAGAATCCGGCGCGTAAACTGTGCTTTATCTTTTCTTTTTGCACATTCTCAGCTAAGAGACAGGCATAGCTCGGGGTACACATGATTACCGTCGGATTGAAATCCTCAAGAATCTGTAACTGACGGCTTGTATTGCCTGTGGACACGGGAATTACGGCCGCGCCAAGCAGTTCGCAACCGTAATGCGCTCCGAGACCCCCGGTGAACAGACCATAGCCATAAGAAACATGAATAATATCACTGCTCGTAACGCCGCCCATTCTCAGGCTGCGTGCCATGCACTCGTTCCATGTTTCAATATCGCCGCGAGTATATCCTATGACAGTTGGCTTGCCCGTAGTCCCCGATGTTGCGTGAACGCGCACAATCTGCTCCATCGGAACAGCAAACATACCATACGGATATGTATCGCGCAAGTCAGTCTTATAGACAAACGGCAGCTTGTGCAAATCGTCTGTGGATTTAATGTCGCCCGGCAAAACCCCGGACTTGTCCATTCTTTCGCGGTAGAGCTTCTGATTGTTATATGCGTGACTGACGGTCTTTACTAACCGTTCGGATTGTAAGGCGCGGCGTTCATCGGGTGAACACGTCTCTGCTTTTTGATTCCAATAACCGGAACTCATTCAAAGGCTTCTGTACAGCATTCGCAGTCGTCTTCGATATATTCCCTCTTCTGGAAGAAACCGAGAATGACATCGAGATAGCGCAGAGCGATGGTGGTAATAACGCCGATAGCAACGAGACCGATGAATAAGCCGATGATAATCTTAAATGCTTTACTCATTTTAGTTAACCCCTTTTTCTTAATTTGCGGTCATTATACATTAAATAAAATGATTTGTCAAGCGATTTTCACACAGTTTCCCCAAAAACGTAGGGGTGCCGCTTGCCGCACCCGTCAAAAAACGGGTATGGCGATAAAACGCGAACGGGCGGATTGCCATCCGCCCCTACGGCGTGTGAAAACCCCAAACAACCCGGACGGCCAATGACCGCCCCTACGGCGTGCTGTCCTCCTCAACAACCGCTTCCGGTTCTTTGCGCGGTTCAACTCTCCATGTATGGTGCGACGCCCTCGGCGCACCGTTTGAAATTGGTGTCCTGTCGTCCACCAATCCCGCTTTCCGCAGGAGCTTCAACACTAACACCGCCGTTTCCGCGCGGGTGATGTTGACGTGCGGGTTAAGGCTGCCGTCAGTGCCGCCGACTAAGCCCGAGCCGATATTCCATAGCACCGCGTCCAACGCCCATTCGCTCACGGTTTCCGTATCGGGGAATATGCTATTACCCGC
The DNA here is from genome assembly GCA_009782385.1 of Oscillospiraceae bacterium. Taxonomy (GTDB): domain Bacteria; phylum Bacillota; class Clostridia; order Oscillospirales; family UBA929; genus WRMG01. The sequence continues at coordinate 8,772 of WRJE01000025.1, forward strand.
ACTGCCCTCAAACCCCGCAATCTGCGCCGCTCTCCGCACTGCCGTCATAGCTTCCTGTCGGGTAATAGGCGTGTCGGGGTCAAATCTGCCGCCGCCAACGCCGCTCACAAGTCCGTACTCATACGCCTTGCCGACAGCTCCCGCGTACCACATATTCGCCGGAACATCGCTGAACACCGAACGGCTGCCATTGTCGGGCAAGCCCAACGCCCGGATGACGATTGCCACAAATTCGGCGCGTGTTATGTCGCGTTCGCCCGCGAACACACTGCCGCCGATGTCGTCCATAATCATACGATTTGCCATTTCGCTGACATACGCTTCATACCACTTCCCCGCCGTATCGGTGAAACTCCGCTCGTTATGTACAAGCGCGTAGGTTGAGTTTGTAAGGCTGTTTACAACAACATACCATTTGCCGTTTTCCTGATACACATAGGTCGGGATATGGCGGGTCGTGCCGTCCGGCTCAATGATGACAGCGGTGGTTATATTGGCGGCTTGCTCCGCCGTGACCTCGATGGTACGCTCAACATATTGGTCGAAAGTCGTGACCTCCGCCGTTTTGCCGTTATACTCCGCCGTGATGGTGAACTGCACGGGCGGTATCACCAGAACCAAGCCGCTCTTGTCCGCCGCCGCCTGTACATAGGTTGGTGTCGTTTCGTGCGCCGTTATTACAATGCTGATTTGGACATTTGCCGTATCGGTCGCGCCGAGAGCTTCCATGATTGCCGCCGTGTCAATAGACGCGGGCGGTATGTCGTACTGCACGTTACCTGTTTGAATGGTGAGTGTAATTTCTTTCTCCGCCATATCGTCTACATTCTTAACCACGATTACCGCTTCGGCTGTTTTTATGTCCTTGTCGGTGGGTATAACGACCGTTACATTATCGCTCGCGTTCTGTATCTCGTTTTTCAGCGCGTCTTGATTGACTGTCACGGTTGTTTTGGCTTCGCTTGGGGTTGGGGTTGCTGATGGGGTGGGAGTTGATGATGGCGAGGGTGTCGGTGTCGGGTTGGGCGGCGCGTATCCGCCGCCGCCATAGCCGCTGTTTCCGCTACCACTGCCGCTGTCACTTCCGCCCCGGCCCGCCGCCGATGTCCAGCACCTTGTCGCCGGGTTTTATGTAGCGGTCAAACATTCGGCAAGTCAATAAAAATTCCGGTCTGTCCGCAATACGGTTCCACTCGCTTTGAACAGCGGAATCATAAAAATCCCGAATGATTTTTGTTGTAGCATCCATCATTTTTTCCTCCCGAATAATAATCCGTGCATACTGTATCCGATAATGCTCGGTTCTTCGCAGTGTTTATAAATATATTCCATCCATCTATCAAACGCTTCATCAGTCGCGGCGTTCACTTTGTCAGCAAGGACGAAGGATATTCCGTCCGCGCCGATGTTGTGCAGTATTTCAAGCCCCACGTCTTTTGCGTACCCTTCCATCTTTGCCGGAGTGGTTGCTTTCCATAAATTGTTACTATTATCCTCAAATGCCGCTAATATATCATCAAGGTCGTCAAGCCCCTTCTTTACATCAGCGGCGACGACGGCAAAGTAATTCAAATAAGACAATACAACCAATCCACCCGGTTTACATACCCTTGTACATTCCCGAATTGCCTGTGTTTTGTCCTCGTCCGTCGGTAAATGATATATCGCACCCATACAAAGAACGACATCAAAATTGTTTTCATCGAACCGCGATAGGTCAAGCACATTGCAAACCGAGATTTCGCGCAGTTTCTCCGCTTCCGGCTTGGCTTTAATAATGCCCACATTATGCTCCACAAGGTCACAAGCGGTAATGATATGACCCTTTTCTGCGAGGTAGAAGGAATATCTGCCCGTCCCAGCGCAAGCGTCGAGGATTCGGCTACTCGGCGTGAACAGCCGGTCAAAATAACGGATGGTGGTTAGGTATTCCGGCAAATGCGCTTTGTCGCGGAATAAACGTCCGTCCTCGTCGTAATTTTTGTAGTAGTTTTCGATGCTCTCCAGCATAACACTTCCCAGCTTTCCCTTGAAATCAAAAGCGGCTAAGGTTTTCATTTCACCTTAGCCGCTTAATGGTCTTTATAAGTTAATCCCCGAAAATCTAACTCTTATAAAAATCAATAAGGACTAAGCCTGTGTTTCCAAACGGATACGCAGACTTGGTAGTGGTAGCGAGGTGGTTATTATTTGAAAATCTGCTCACAGCACTTGCCCCTTTCATAAGAATTATTAGTAAGTATAGCAGATGTGGATTGAAAAATCAACCCCCAAATTGTAAATTTTTTGGCGTCGTGAATTGTAAATTTTATTTTTGATGATTTACACCCCTTGACAATGTTGTCCGGCATATGAAAATTCCTCCTAAATCATCGCGGATTTATTGCAGAACGCCGGGGCGGCGTTCCCTACACAAGCATAGCATGATTGGGCGCGGAAAAAAACGCCCTTGTCGTGGAACGACATAAAAACGGCGTGAAATGCGGTATAGAAAATTCCGGTAAAATGTGCTATAATAATAAAATGAACATTCTTATTTGCGATGACATAAAAGCCGAAGCGGACAAGCTGGCGGGACTGCTTGCCGATTCGGGCTTTGAGGTAAATACGGCGGTCTTTGCCAAAGGCTCTGACGCGCTGGAGCATATCCGCTCCGGTGCTGTTGTTGATGTGTGCTTCTTGGATATAATTCTTAACCCCGTGCCGCCATCAGCGTCACGCTGCCCGGACATGAGCGGTGTGGAGCTGGCGGAAATATTACGCGCGGAGAAATATTCCGGCGAAATCGTTTTCCTCACTACCTCAAACGAATACGCCGCCGAATCGTATCAGGTCGAAGCGTTTTCCTATCTCATCAAGCCGCCGACACCGGAGGTCGTTCTTAAAACCCTGCGTAAACTTGAACAGTCAAAAAAAGACGGCGACACAGCCGGAATCAGCGTAAAAACCGAAGGCTCGATAAGGTTTGTCCTGTTCCGCGACATTTCCCATATCGAGGTCATAAACCACAACATCTATTTCCGCCTAACGGACGGCACGGAATTAGTGGCGCGGGCAACATTAGCCGAGGTCGCTTCAAAGCTGCTCGCGGACAGGCGGTTTATCCAATGCCACCGCTCGTATATCGTCAACATGGACGACATATCCCGCGTACAGGGCGGCGATGATTTTATAACGCACAGCGGCGCGAGTGTTCCGATTTCAAGGAATTGTCCGGGCGCGGTCAAGCAGTATATAGCATGGGTTGCGGGGGGTAAGAACAGATGAGTTATATAGAAACCGAGATAGTCCCGATTCTTGTAGTCGTTATCAATATGGTCACCATATTTCATTTATTTCCCTCAAGATACGGTCTGCGGTTCTCCGTGACAGCGATTGTTTTATTTACCGTCGCCGTATATTCAGGGGCTTTCTTGCTCGGTGCGCTGGGTATAGATGCCGTGGGCACACGCGGTATGTTATACATCCCGTTTTTAGTTTGGTTGTTCAAGGGGCAATTCTTTCAAAAGGTGTTTTATTACATTTATATGATTCTTGTTCCTATGTTACTGGGTTATTTAATATCGGTAGTGATTCTGATATTTATTCCCGAAAAAAATGACCTGTACTATATCATTTTCCTTTTCGCTTCGATAATCGTATATGCGGCGTACATCGCACTCATGTTAAGTTACGGGAAACGGTTTTTCATAAAATTGTTTTCGCATGGGCGTAACGCTGATTGGGCGTTATATACGCTTGGTATCACGGCTTCGTTTGTTATTTTATATCTTTCGCGGCTGATGTCACTCAGCCCGCAATTATATATCCCGCTTTTCTTTTTCATTTTTTGGAGTATCGGAACGCTGTGCTTCGCCATCATCAATACACACGAAAAAACAAAGCGGCGCGTTGAAGCGGAATTTGCGAGCGGCATCATATCCTCCGGTCGCGGCCACTATGAGAAAATGAACGAAATGCAGGACACGCTCCGCATCCTGCGCCACGATGTCAAGTATCACGTCAGCGCGGCGCGTGAAATGCTGCGCTCCGGCAAGGAGGAAGAACTGGACGGGTACTTGTCTGACGTTGAATCCCTTGTTACGGAAAACGAACCGCTTGTATTCTGCGCGAACACAGTCGTCAACGCGCTGTTGTCGGGGTACGCGGAACGCTGCCGGAAGCATGACATACGCTACGCTTTTACAATAGTTTTACCGGATACAATGTCCATCCCCAATTATGAGCTGTGCGTTGTGCTTGGCAACCTTTTAGAAAACGCAGTGGAAGCCGCGCTAAAATTAGATAACGGGCGATATATTGAATTGAACGCCAATTATCGGCGTGAGCAGTTCGCCGTCACCACAAAAAACAGTTTTGACGGCAAAGTGTTGTCCGATGACGGGCTTCCGATTTCGGGCAAAAAAGACGGCGGCTTCGGACTGCGGAGCGTCCGTGCCGTCACCGACCGCTATGACGGTTATATGCTCACCGAATGGGACGCGAACACGTTCACGGTGTACGTAATGTTAAATGTGTAGGGGCGGCATATATGCCGCCCGTCCGTAGGGTGCGCCGCCCTCGGCGCACCGCGTATCCTATGTAGGGCGCGCCCTTTGGTCGCGCCGTCCTGCCCCCCCGTCCCCGCATATCCCCATTTTACAATCCCAAAACCGCGAGAACAAAATAAACCGGGGAATTCCAATAAATTGTGATTTCATTCGAGGCGTAGCTGTCGATATGGTCAACATAGCACTTCATCGGCGGCTGCCCGTCACAGTATCTTTTAAGTGTTGGGTCATCGTCAACCCTGCTGTTCGGTCCGCCGACAACCATACCCGGTACGGTTTGCCTAGTCGTGACAGACGGGCGGTGATGCGGCCACGCGGACGCTTTAGACCCGAATCCGGTGATATAGCTCTGCGAAAGGGCGTTTTTACCAAGTAAATAGTTCATATGGTCAAGCGCGGCTTCTGTGTACCCCGCTGTATTCCCCAACAGCATATCCCCTATTAACAAGGTCATGGCGTTGTTACCAACTTCCATGTTGCTGCCCCAGTCATAGTCTGTCCCAAGCGACACGCCGTAAGGCTCGCTGCTGTACTTTGCCATAATATCATCGCATACGGCTTGCAGTTTCGCTTTCATGCGCTCAGTCAGCTCGGGGTCGGCGTTGTCTCCGGCATTGAATAAATATGCAATCAAGCCGTATGTTCCCATATGCTTCCAACCCAGACCCGCGTACAAATCATCGGATTTGATATAGTCGTGGAATTTTTCCTCTCCCGTGGCGGCAAACAGTTCACAAGCCGCCCAGAAACGCTCGTCATCGGTTGTGTCATCGCCGTATTCTCCGGTAACAACAAGGCGCGGATTCTTAAAGCTCGGCAAGTCGGGGTTTTTCTGAAGCCAATCCCACGCGCGGCGCGCCGCCGCGAGCAAGGTGTCTTTTTGTTCGGGATAGAAACGTGAAGCCAGTGCCATCGACGCGGCAAAATCGCCTGTAGCCGCAACCGACATTGGCGACAAGTAGAGCGTGTCGGTTTCACTCTGCGGCATTATGTCAAGCGGCGGAAAACTGCGGCAGGTTACCTTGTGGTAAACGCCGCCCGTTGCTTCGTCCTGCATTTTCAGCATCCATTCAATCTCAAACCACACTATATCCAATAGTTCGGAATCGGGATTATTTGACATTTCGTATCCGAGCAGTAACTGCGCGACAGTCTGTGCGGCGGGAACTATATAACGCCCGTAATCGCCCGCGTCATGCCAGCCGCCCGTTACATCTTTCCAATCTTCTGTCAAATCTCCGTTTATGTCATAAGCTCTCGCGGTCGTTGCGTGGCACTCCGGGTGCGACCATACACCCGCGTCAAGCTCCATGCCGCATTTCTGGTAGTGGAAGAAGTCCAGTATCGCCTTACGCAGACCGCCATAGGGATTTTCATTGATTTGGAAAGAGTACGAACGCCCTTCGCCCGCATAAATATAGTATTCGCCGTTCTGAGTAAAGTCGGAAAAATCAGCGATACGCACAGTTTCATCCGCCGCCTCGCTTGTCAGCGAATCGGACGCAATGCCGCTGTAAACGATAGAATTATCATCGGCGCGGCAAAGAGAAAACTCGGAGGCGTTATCGGGAATAACAGCCTGTTTAGGGCTGTCCGGTCGGTAACCCAGTTGATTGATATGGATATTGTCAAGAATTTCAAGCTCAGACATATTGACTTCTACTTTCTCCGGCGTTGGTTCGGACGTTGCCGCGCTTTCCGGAGGAGGCGGCGTTGCGCTTGGAGCGGCGGTATTCTCGGTCGGAGCATTGGATGTGCATGACGCAAACAGAAACAACAGCGACAGTATTAAAGCAATCTTTTTCACGGTTATCCTCCTTAATTTGTGTATGAAATTTTTACCCTGTAGGGGCGGTCATTGGCCGCCCGCCGTTTTGGGGTCAACGGGACGGCCGGGACGGTCGCCCCTACATTTAATGGTATTTCAATTACGAAACCGTAATTCCTCCGGATTTCACCCATGGCAGAATCGCGGCTCCGTTGTTGCGCCGCTCCTTTGAAATAGCGGTGACATTGCTAAATATATCCAGTACATTACCGGAAATCATAGTCTCTTGAACCGGGCGCGTAATTTTGCCGTCCTCGATAAGGAAACTATTCTTCGCAACGCCGCTGAACGTGCCGTTCTCACTCGGCGAACCCCCGGAAATATGCCCGCCGATAAGCAGTCCCCGCTTCGTCTCCGATATTATTTCGTCAAGGGTTTTGTCTCCGGCATCCATTTCTATATTAGGTATGTTCCCTTTCGCCCGTTTTTTAGATGTCTTGTTCGCGCCGTATTGGGTCAGTAAAAAGTTCTCCAATATACCGTTTTTGATAATATCCATGTTTTCCGTTCGGAATCCGTCATTTGTAACAAATGTTCGGCATATGTCATTATTCAGCGGTATAGCACGAATAATGACATTTTCTGATGTCACTTTTTCCCCAAATTTATCTTTCAGCATACTCGTTCCGCCTATCAGCGCGGCATCCGTAAGAAAGCATCCGGCATATTGTTCGAGCAACTCAAACAGGCACTCGGGCTGAAAGATTACTTCCCCGGTAAACTTCTCACCTGCGGGTTTCGCGCCAAGCTCTTTAACGCTCTGCTCAAGATGCGCCCGAAAATCCAACGCTTCAATCAAATCGTCAGGGAGCGTGCTTAACTCGCCGGATACATAGTTGAATGAGGTTACAACCTCGCCGTCTTTAGCCGAAAATTCACTGCTTATTTCATAGCGTCCATCCGTCACCGACAGTGATACGCCGTTTGTGTTGGCTACTAGCTTTTCTGTTTTGTTAAAAGCTACAAAATAGCTGTACGAAATCTTCGGGAAGTCTTTCTTCACCCTCTCGCACATCGCGGCGGTAAGCGGCAGTAAGCAATCCTCCGGCTTGTCCAAGCCCGCTTTGAACTCGTTCGCGCCATCCTCTAAAAGCGCGATGTCATAGGCTTCGTCAGCCTGCCCGGCCTCCGCCATCTCAACGGCTTCACGCGCCGCCGCTTTGATGGCCTCCAAATCCCACGAACCTAACTGAGACGTGCCTTTTTTGTTGTCTTTAATAGCAGTTAAAGCGGCGGAATTGGAAAATGTCGTCCGCATCAGTTTTAAGTCGCCCGTATCTATGTTGAGTTCCGTCTTTTCAGCGCGCGTTATCGTCACCTGCGCCTTATCCGCTCCCGCGTCTTTCATAGCCAAAATGGCAATATCCGCAATATTTCTCATACTATTGTCCTCCAACATTTATCTTGCATTTGATTGCCGGACCGCCCATGCCAACGGACATCATCTGCTTTTTGCCGCAGAAGCCCGAACTTGTCCACGCATCATCGCCCGAAACCATGGTGACCGTTTTCAGCATATCAAACGCTATCCCTGTAACGGTTGTATCCAGTATGGCACGTCCGAGCTTTCCGCCTTTTACCTCAAATCCCATTGACACACCAAACATAAACTCCCCTGTTGTGTCGGCTTGCCCGTTGCCTGTGTTTTGGAATATATAACCGTTGTCAATGCTCGCAATCATGTCGTCCAACTTACTGTTTCCCGGAACTATCGCCGTGTTACGCATTCTGATAAGCGGCTCGTCACCGTAAGCGAACCCACGCGCGTTGCCCTTGACTTCCGCGCCCATTTCCATCGCTGTTTCCTTATTATGAAGAAATTCTTTCAGAATGCCTTTATCAATGACTGTGACATCTTCTGCCTTAACGCCCTCATCGTCCACATAAACAGGCACATCGCAGGTAACGCCGTCCTTGGTATGCGCGTAGTCGATAAGCGTTACTAGCTCAGACGCGACTGTTTTATTCAGATTGTCGCCCGCGACCGAGCCGAGCTTCACCAAATCCGCCTCGACCGTATGCCCAATCGCTTCGTGAGCTAAGATACCCGCCAAATCAGGCATCAGTATACAATCCACCGTTCCGGCTTCGGGCAGAACGCCCTCGCACTTTTTCATTAGATTTTCATATGTAATATCCGTTACGCGCTTGAACTCTGATAAATCCATGAAAAAGTCCTCAAACTCGCCGCGTCCTCCGTTAACGATGTCAAACAGATCGGCGGGCTGCCCGTCTTCCCTCTCTGCAATCAGCACAACATAGATATGCGAGCGCGGCAGGAAGATATACGACTCCGCGCCGTCTGAAGTGACAAGATTCTTTTCGTGATTGAATCCGGCATATATAACGCGGCGGCTGATAAGTTTCGGGCATTTCTCCTTTACATAAGCATCGGCTTCTTTAAGGATGTCAATAACCTCTTTGGGTGACAGCTTGTCCTTTTTCGTGCGGAAATCATGGCTGTCAACACCCGGTTTACTCGGCCATGTCCCCTTCTGCCCCACTGCCGCAACGCTTCCCAGTTTCTCTGCGTTGTCTAAGGCGGCGGATACAACGCGCTCAACCCCGTCTTTTGACATATCATGACCCGCCGCAAGACCCCATACGCCGTTACGGCGTACACGGGAAGATACGCCGCCCTCAACGGCGCGTGAGTTAACCGTTATGTCGCCGTTCAATAGCGCAATACGCGATGTGGTGTTCTCGTGCTGTCTGATTTCGGTGTAGTCGCTTCTGCCCTCGGCAAAGCTCTTTAGTGATATTAGTTGCATAATAACCTCCTATGGTAATTTTCGTGTTTTAGCTATCATCGAATACAGCCATCCGCTGGGTCGCAGTGTGCGTTTCTGTGTCTCGAAGTCCACTTCTGCAAGTCCGAACCGCGCCGTCTCCCCTTCGAGCCACTCAAAGTTATCCGTCAATGTCCAGTGATAATATCTCTGCACGTCAACGCCGTCATGAATCAGCCGTGATACCTCGCGCATATGGTCGGTGATGAACTTAGCCCTCAGTTCATCCTTGCCGTCACAGATACCGTTTTCCGTGATATATATCGGCAGCTTGTATTTCCTGTACACCTCCTTGCAAACCCTGTATAAACCTCTCGGATATATCTCCCATCCCAGTTCGTTGACCGGAACATCGGGAAAAGTCAAGTTCTCGAACCCTTTTGCTCTTACAGCCGAACGGGTGTAGTAGTTTACCCCTACAAAATCCTGATACAGACCTTTCCCGTAAGGCGCGTTATGCCCAATCGGGGATACCAAGTTCCCTGTCGCCATACATTCCATGATTGCGTCTTGGAAGAGATACTTCATAAGTTTTGCCGCAGCCCCGTCCGCCGGATTTAACGGATTCATGGGAGTAAACACGCGCAGATGGTGCGCGACACCGACACGCGCGTTCGGGCATAGACTGTGTATCGCCATATATGCCCTCAAGTGCGCCATCGCAAGGTGCTTGAACACAATCATTGTTAGCGGCATACTCTTTTTGCCGGGAGGAAAGTCGCCGAAATAATATCCTTGAACCGCATAGACATTCGGCTCGTTTATGGTTATCCAATCCTCGACAATGTCGCCTAGCTTGTCCGCGACATAACGGACATAACGCTCGAAAACGGTTATGCTTTCGGGCTGTTCAAATCCGCCCTTGAACCAAATCGGCAGGCTGAAATGGAACAGCGTTACCAACGGCTTTATACCTCGCGCCAGTAAGTATTCAAGCATTTCTCTGTACTGTCCGATTGCGGCATCGTCAAAAACACCCGGTTTAGGCTCGATTCTGCTCCATTCTAACCCCAAACGGTATGTGTTAAGGCCCATACCCATCATTAGGTCAAAATCTTCACGCCATCGATTCCACTGGTCTGTGCCGCGCAAAGGGCTGCCGCCGTTCTTTATGCGTCCCTCTTTCTGCGCCCATTCGTACCAAGTGTTGTTTGTGTCGCCGCCCTCGACCTGCGTGGCGGCTGTTGCCGCGCCGAACATAAAATGCCTCGGAAAATTAACGCTCATATGCCTGCCTCCTCTTTCTCAAAACTCGTCATTATCTGTTTTTTGCTTTAACTCTTTTATCTGCTCTTTTTCTATCTGTTTTATGCTCTTGTCCGGTGTCGGTAAGTTCTCAGGCATTGCGCCGCCTAATTCTTGTATAGTTTGCCTAATCTTGCTTCCAACTTCATAATGGGCAATGTTTGCGTTTTTCTTGCCTTTTACTTTTTCGCGCCGTAATTTTTCTTCTGTTTGCGTGGCTCGAAAAAGATTAGCGGCAAGCTCCGTACTGCCCATATGGTCAAGTATTTGTTGTGATTTCTTCAAATTTTTACGGGTATGTATATCTTTTGCGGTCAATCCGCCGTAAAGCCCTTTATATCCTTCGTTTTGAAATATTGCATAATCCAAAGGTTCTATGACCCCGGCGGCGTTTGCGGCATCCGCTAACTGCGTGTTATGCTTTGACAATTCCAAACGGATTGCAAGGCGGCGTTCGTCCTCAGGCAATTCGGGAAATTGGTCTGCCAATTCTTGCCGCCGCGTTTGTACGGCAAAATAGGTTTGAGCTTTTGCAATAATCTCTTTTGAGGAATCGCCGTTTTGAGCTATTAGGTAGCAAGCGTAACGTGTTAAAGCCACATCGTTTATTTTACGTTTTGCGCCGCTACCTACCTCAACCATTTTGTTGAGCTTAACAAAATGGTCTGACACCTCAAAACCGCTGTTTTTACAAGAATCTACAGCTTTTGCAATAACCGTAACAAAGTTACGCCATTCCGTATACTCAAATAATGGTTGCAATTCACGCGCAAACCAATATTCGACACCGCTTCGGGGATTGTTATGCTTTATTTTATCGAATAAATCCATATTAAACCCGCCTCAAAATCCAAGTAACATCGTCAGGGCTGTCCACTTCTTCTAAACAGTCATACTCCTCTTGCTGACTTTTAACATATCCCTCGAATATTACCGCTTTATCAGGGTATTTCTCAATTAACTCATTTGCTCTCTTAGTTATTAACGGCACACCTAATTTTCCATCTGACACAAGCCGGAATGTTTCGCTCTCATTTCCCTTGCCGTCTGCCGGGATTGCATCGGCTAATTCCAATCCCGCCGCCTTAAACAATGCGTCCCACTCTTCTTTAGCAACGCAATCATAATTATCAATTACAACATATCCGCCTTGTTTCACCGTTGCCGCAAGTTTCGTAAGCGTCTCTTTCATATCTCCAAGCACATCGCCTATCGCGCCATAAACGACACAGTCAAAATCCCTTTCAGTTTCCACTGCCTCGTTGACATCACCGACCGCAAACTCACACAAATGCCCGACATTGAACTCCCGTGCCTTCTGCGCGGCAAACTCGATAAACTCAGGGATTAAGTCAATACCCTTTACTCGAACATTAATTTTTTGCGCGAGCTTGACAGACACCGCGCCTTTACCGCAAGCTAAATCCAGTATCTTAGCGTTTTGGGACAAATGTACATTTTTACTTATAAGCTCGATAATAGTATCCGGATTTATGCCGAGTTCCCAAAAGTCTTGCAGCAGATAATGCAGAAATGGCAAAAGCTCCGTTGTTTCCGCTGTCAGCGAACCGGCAAGTTTTTCTTCTGTATTTTTCAGCATTTTATGCTCCTTTGTTTGCAATTCACTATTTTATACTACATTTTCAAAACATACAATCCCCGCCGAGTGCGGTGCTATTGTTATCTCTTGAAAGAACAGGGCTATGCCGTCCGGTGTAAAAAAATACTGCTTCGGGTCGTAAAACTTGCGTACATAACGTTTGATCGGCTCAAAAAACGGCTCGCCCGCCTCTTGCCTTTTTCTTATCGCGTCTATAATTTGCCGTTGGATTCCTCGCGATTCCGTCTCTTTCAATATAAACGGATACCCGCTCTTCCATGTGTCGCCGCTTCTGACAACCGTACCGTTCGCGCCGCCCGTATACTCGCCCTTGTCAATGTAAAGTGATAATACTTCACTGTCGTTAAGTGTAACCGTGAAATCAACTGTAAATGTAAAGGTGTTAAAAATAAATCCGCGCTTTGTTAGGAACTCGTACTGTTTCTTCGCGTGTTTAACAAAACTTTTGTTTGCATACCGCTCCCAATGCGCCATGAGAGCTTTGTAGTAGCTGTTTATCCGCCGCGCCTCTTTTGTGTATCCGCCGACCTGCGGCAGTCTGATTTTCACGCCGACAAGCGTGATGTCCCCAAAAGTTATGTCGAACTCTTTCTTGATTTCCGTTATATTCACATATACCACCTCACGCCATGATATGACGCGGGTCGGAAATATGTTCCTATGCTGAACTATTACAACAATGCAAAATGAACGCTCTCGACAATATCTTTATGTTCAACCAAACAAAAAGGATGTCCGGCAGGGTCAAGCATTACTTTCCAATAATCGGAAAATTGCTTGCTCGCGATTGTTGCCCCGCAACGAATTGCGTATTCAACCGCCTTTTCCAAATCATTAACGATAAAGTCTATATGTGCCATCTGCTATTGCGCTTCATGCTCGTCCGGCCAAACAGGCGGTTTATACTCAAGATTTTTTTGAAATGATATGCAAGGGTATGTTCCCCGTTTCATTCCCGGAGGCGATATAACCGCATATTCTTCATCGAAAAAGACTATATCCCATTTAATCAATGCCGCATAAAATTTTGCCAATTCATTTGGGTCTTGGCAGTCCAACATAACTGAACTCATTTTAATTACTAACTCATTGTCCATAATACATCTCCCAACAATGTAAGTTTTCAACAGTGACCGCATATGGTATACGGCTTGCCGTTGCGGTATATAAGCGTACTGTTGGTTTGCAATTATTCATAATGTGTCCACATACGAATTATATGCGCTATGCCTTTGTATAGTAAGCCGTTTTTATCTTTCAGGTTTTCGGTGTTTGGCAAAATTTCATAAACAATGCGGTGTTGTTTATTTATGCGGCGCGAATAGCAGCCATTAAGTTCACGGGTGAGTTTTTCACACGGAAACTCAAAAGGGTTTCTCTTAATAATACTTAATAATTTTTTAGCTTTTTTATCAAGTCCCGATTGCTCTAATAATTTGGAGTCTTTTTTTGCTTGCCTAGAATATTCTAATTTATATCCCATCCGATGTCCTCCAGTCGTTCACTTGCCGGGACTTCTCTAGCTTCTCTGATTGATTCAACCATACCGGGAATAGATTGAAGATAAATAGTTTCCAATAAACCGTTCCATTCTTCTTGACCAATCAAAATTACCGTGCCTTTATCCGTGGCAATAGAAACAGATTCGCCAAATTCTATCACCGTATCAAGTATCCCGTTAAAATCTCTTTGGGCTACATTGGCTGTTATATGCCGCATAATATTTCCTCCCGCTCTTTGTGTTAATTATCCTATCTCATCGTCAGCGATATTCTCTTTTTCGCGGTGTCAACCTCAAGTACCGTGATGTCTACAACATCACCGACACCCACGACTTCAGACGGATGACGGATGTATTTATTCGTCATTTGCGAGATATGCACAAGCCCGTCTTGATGTACACCTATATCCACAAACGCGCCGAAATCAGTCACATTCCGCACCGTGCCTTTAAGCGAAAGCCCCGGAGACAAGTCATTTATGTCCATGACATCTGTTCTGAGCTGAGGCGGCGGCAGTTCATCGCGCGGGTCGCGCCCGGGCTTTTCAAGCTCCGCCGCAATATCGCGCAGGGTCGGCACGCCTATGCCGCAATAATTAGCCGCTTTTTCGCCGCCGTAATCGTCAATCATCTCATTTATATTAGGTAAAGCGTTTTGCTTCAAAAGAGAAATGTCCAAATCGAACAGTTTCAATAGCTTCATCGCCGCGTTATAAGATTCGGGGTGTACGGATGTGTTGTCCAACACATTTTTCCCGTCAGGCACTCTCAAAAAGCCCGCGCACTGCTCAAAGGCTTTAGGTCCGAGCTTCTGCACTTTCAGTAATGTTTTCCTGTCACTGAACGCGCCGTTCTCATCACGGTATTTCACTATGTTCTTTGCCACAGACGAGCCAAGCCCCGCTACCCTCGAGAGAAGCGGCGCGGATGCCACGTTCAAGTCAACACCTACCGAGTTGACGCAATCCTCCACCACGCCGTCAAGCGAGCTTGACAGCTGCGCCGGGGGCATATCATGCTGATACTGCCCTACTCCGATAGATTTAGGGTCAACTTTCACCAATTCGGCAAGCGGGTCTTGCAGCCTGCGAGCTATGGACACGGCGGAGCGCAGAGACACGTCAAACTGCGGAAATTCTTCGGCGGCAATCTTAGATGCCGAATAGACTGATGCTCCCGCTTCGTTAACCATCATGTACGACACACCGGGTGTTTCTTTTATAACGCTTGCGACAAAAATTTCCGTTTCTTTCGATGCCGTGCCGTTTCCGATGGCAATTACCGTTACCTTGTGGGAATTTATCAGTTTTTTAATGACTACAACCGCTTCGGCGACCTTTGACTGCGGCGGGGTCGGGTAAATGACCGCCGTCTCCAACACGCGCCCTGTAGCGTCAATGACGGCGCATTTACAGCCCGTGCGATACGCCGGGTCTACGGCGAGTATAACCTTTCCGCGTACAGGCGGCTGCATGAGCAGTTGTTTGAGGTTCAGCGAAAACATCTTTATCGCCTGTTCGCTCGCGTTGTCACTCAGCCTGTTTCTCAACTCGCGCTCCATTGACGGGAACAGCAGCCTCTGCCAGCTGTCGGCTATCGCTCGATCAATATATGCCGATGAAGGACACGGGCTTTTCAAATACATACCCTGCATGATACCAAGAATCTTGTCGTCAGGTACTTTAACGTTAATCTTTAGATGTCCCTCATTTTCACCCCTGTTGATTGCCAGAACTCTGTGCCGCGCAATCCTGTTAACCGGCTCCTCATAGTCAAAATATTGAGAGTACACCGGGTCACTGTCTCCGTTTTTCTTTGAAATAATGACACCTTCGCGGTACATAACCGGGCGTATCTTCGCCCTTAGAGCGGCATCGTCCGAGAAATTTTCCGCTATAATATCGCAAGCTCCGCTCAGTGCCGCGTTTACGTCCGGCACATTCTCGTTAACAAACATCTCCGCCATTTCTTCGGGCTTATCATGGTTTTGTTCCATTAGCCACTCCGCAAGCGGCTCTAAACCGTATTCTTTGGCTATCATCGCGCGGGTACGGCGTTTTTGTTTATACGGGCGGTACAAATCCTCAACCGCCGCCAGTGTCTGAGCCGCGTCTATCGCGGCGTACAGCTCGTCCGTCATTTTGCCTTGAGCGGATATGTTATCAATTATCTCCGTTTTGCGTTTGTCCAACGCGCGGAGATATTGAAGTCTGTCGGCAAACTCACGCAGTTTTTGGTCGTCCATTGAACCGTGCAATTCCTTGCGGTAACGGGCGATAAACGGGATAGTGTTTCCCTCGTCTATTAACTTAATAATATTTTCGGCGTGCTTAGGTTGGCAAGCAATTTCACTTGCCAGCGTCTTTGTGTAATCAAACGGCATATTGTTCCTCCACTGACTAAATATTGCGCTTTGTAGGGGCGGCTATTAGCCGCCTGCGGACGACCAATGGTCGCCCCTACATGAATTTATTTCTAATTTATGATATTACGTCGCTTAATGTTGTAGATTGACCGCATATTAGTTTCCATCCTTTTTCACGTTTCGCGAACACGGCGGTAACAAATATTTCAAATACCTGCTTAGGATGGTCTCCGTGCGATGTAATGGTGTCCATGCTCGTAAGCACGGCGTAATCTTCGTCAAAGAAACTAACCTTCTTAATGTCGCTGACCCAGTTGGCGTAACTGATACGACCCGCGCTCAAATCTGCAACCAGTTTGTCTCTGTCTAACGTCTGACCGAACCGATTATCCCATTGAAAACTTTCACAGCAAAGCTCGGTGACAGCTCCTGTCAACCCCTGCATCACAGAATGACGGTACTGGTTGTACATATTTTGAATAACAATCGCTTTCATCATTTTTCACAACCTTTACATTTTTTTGCCGGCGGACATACCGGACAATATGTTGGTATCTATTGCGGTCATTAAGTTCCCTCGGCGGCGATTGCGCGCAAACGCCTGTTTTATCATTTCCTCTATTAGGTCACTGTAACTCAGCCCCGATGCTTCCCACAGATAAAAAGACAGCGATCCGGGTATCGTGTTCACTTCATTGATGTAAATGTTACCTTCAGCTAACATAAAATCAATCCTTACAGTTCCGGCGCACTTCAACGCGGCAAACGCCTTTAACGCTAACGCCTGTACCTCTTTCGCGGTGTTTTCGGGTATGTTCGCGGGAATTTCGCGTCCGCCCGAACCCATGCCCTTTCCCTTGCCGCCGGAAAGATACTTATCCTTATAACTAAGGATTTCGTCACCACCGAAAGGCGATTCACACACCGATGCCCGCGCGTTTTCATCGTCACCCAACACGGCGCAGTTAATCTCTTTCATGTCCGTCAGGCACTTCTCGACCATGGCGCGGGAGTCGAACGAAAAAGCCAATTCAAGCGCGTCCGCCAGCTCTTCCCTGCCGTCCGCCCGCCCGATGCCAACACTCGAACCTAATCCAATAGGTTTTACAATTACAGGATACTCAAATTTTTCCTCGATGTCAAGTAAAACAGTGTTTCTGTCCGCATAATAATCCTGAGACGTATATTCGGCGCATGGCAGAACGGGTAAACCCGCCGCTGCCATAATCTTTTTTGATACCGCTTTATCCATGCACAGAGCCGCCGAGAGTATCCCGCATCCCGCATACGGTAATGCTAAACTCTCGCACAAACCCGCTATTGTCCCGTCTTCGCCGTAAGTGCCGTGAGTGACGGGCAGCGCGGCGTGTATCGCAATCGGCTTGTTTCCAAACACTTTAGACGGATAACGCGATAAGAAAACATCTCCGCCGTTTCTCGCAAAGACCGATGTATGACCGCTTTTCAACAGTGCTGGTATATCCTTATAGTTCTCAATCTTGTCAAACCCCTCGCCCGTATACATCTCACCGCTTTTTGTTATATATATGGGTATAGGATTATATTTTTTCATCGCGGCTATTGCCTGACACGCCGATATTATTGAAACTTCATGTTCCACGCTTCGACCGCCGAAAAAAACGGCAATATTCATGTTCGTATCCCCCATTTAATAATTATCGGGCAAATCGTTTGCCAACAGCACCACATCAGCACCAAATATTTTCGCTTTTTCCATGGCTTCGTTAAAACTGGCACAGACTGTAAACGCTGCCGCGCCAAGTCCTTCTGCTATGGGTTTCGTCTGTCTCTCACCCACCAGAAACACATGGTCGGCAACAGCCGCAAGCTGCTTGCCGTACTCTCGGTTCAATTCATCCTGACGCTCTCCCAGTTCTACCATACCCGGAGTTATGACAACTTTTACACCTTCAAACATATTCAAAGCGTCAAGAGCCGCCGCAACTCCCGCAGGGTTGGCGTTATATGCGTCGTCTATGATTGTAAAGTATTCTCCCTTTACAATTTCAAGCCTGTGTTTTATCTGCGGCAGCAGCGCGACCGGCTCTGTCAAACGCGAAAGAGATACGCCCATGTTGTGCGCCACTGATATAGCACCCACTATATTGAGTATATTATGTCTCCCAAGCAACGATGTCGTAAACTTAGCGGTTTCCCCTCCGGGAGCATGGACTGTAAAGGACAATCCCTTGCTGGTTGCAGAGAGGTTTTTCGCTGTATAATCCGCCGGATTGTCAATGCCGTATGTGATGCAGTTGTCCGGTCTTGGGTGTTCCCTTACGGGATTACTGTCAACATTCAAAAACGCCGTTCCTGTACGCGCATCAATCAGCTCAAACTTAGTTTTGATGATATTTTCAAGAGTTTTGAAAGTATCTAAATGCTGTTCTCCGATAGATGTCAAAATACCAGTCTGAGGTTTTACAATATCGCATATTTCTTTAATATCGCCCACATGACGCGCCCCCATCTCGCACACAAAGACTTCATGCGATGGTTTAAGCCGTTCGCGTATCGTTCGCACAACGCCCATAGGCGTGTTGTAGCTGTCCGGGGTCATCAGCGTCTCGTATTTTACGGATAACAAACGTGTCAGAATAACTTTCATCGATGTTTTGCCGTAGCTTCCGGTAATGCCGATTATTTTCAAATCAGTATTCGATTTGAGTATTTTCTTCGCGTCTTTGATGAAACCGTTGTTTATCATCTTTTGTATGGGCATTGTAATGAAATTGGAAAGCATTACAATGAAAGGCACGGCGAACCAGTAAGCAATCAGAATAAGATAATATTCTGTTATTACGACGGTATATCCCAACGCCGCCAAGAAGATAAACTGTGTAAAAAGTATCCTTATCACACGCGGCGTGTATTTAAGCGGTTTTTTTGCTTTGCGCGGAAATCCAAATCTTGTGTAATACTGCCACCCGCCGCGCTTGAACCACGCCCAATAAGACGGTGTCTGATATGAGGAAAGCTGAAGCATATGGACGCACGTCAGAGACGCGATAGAAGATAGTATAAGATATACAGCGGCAAGAATATAAATAATCATCCTTTCAAAAACACCTCCAAAACACGCAGAAACAGCGGTATCTGCTCTAAAACGGCGAAATGTGAGCCGCCTTTCAGCGTGACAATCCCCGCGTTCGGAATAAGCCGCTCCATTGTTCTGGCGTGTTCAATCGGCGTGGCTGTGTCCATGTCGCCCCAGACCAACAACGCGGGCTGCGTGATTTTCGGCAGCGCGTCTATGTAATCCTCGTTAACAACCTTTGTTAGGACTTGGCGCATTTTTGGTGTGGCGGCCTTATAATCCGCCGACCCCACCATGCCGCTATATCCTTCTAAAAGTTTCGGAAACGGCTTGAGCAGCAGTTTTATTAACTTAAATGTATAAACTTTTATATAGTATTTCCTGCCGCGCGGAGGCTTCAAACCCGCCGCCGCGCACAGCACCGCTTTTGTGACTTTTATAGGCTGCTCATCGCGTGACAGCCAGTTGAGAATCATGCGTCCCCCGTGCGAATGTCCGATTAACATACACTCTGTTATGCCTTTTTCGCGCAGTAACTCTTGAACGAAATTGACATAATCTTCCGTACCCCAAACATCGTCCGGCTCGTCTGTGCCGCCGAAACCGGGCAGGTCGGGCGCGATAACCCGAAAGGATTTTGAGAGATGCTTGAGTATGGGCATATAAAGGCTCGCGGGTGCGCCCCAACCGTGCAGAAACAGCACAACGCTGCCGCTTCCCATATCGGCGCAATTTATGTTCATATAATCACCATGGTTGATTATACTAAATTTTTTTGTTGAATACAAGTTTTTTATGGAAATGCCTGTTTTTTATGGAAATGAAAATCTTTTTGCTTTTTCGGAGTTGACAAAACCCTTTTGTGCGTGTTATACTTTCAAACAGTTGAAATATGCGGGCGTAGTTCAATGGTAGAATTCCAGCCTTCCAAGCTGGTAGCGTGGGTTCGATTCCCATCGCCCGCTCCAAAAACCCGGTATCGAAAGATACCGGGTTTGTTTTGTAATTGTGTGCTATAGATTGATACTACTGCATTTGCGGTGATTTTAAGTGGCTGTTATGTAACATCAGAATTGCAAACATACGTTCTGTATTAGTGTTTGTTTTTGCTGTTTTTGCGGCTCATATCACACGAAATATCACATAGAATTATGCGCTATAGCGTTGTCTGTAAAGGTGTTTCGGGTTCTGGGTTATTGATAACATCACACACCCAATCGGGGAAGTCTTTGCTCAATGCGATTATGTAATCATAGTCCTTGTATGCTGCCATCTGAAGTTTTAGTTGTTTGTAATCATCATCGTTCTTGTAGTGGTAGATAACGAAGTCAATACGCCGTTTCAGTTGGTCTATTGTGTCAAGGCTCTTGTTTTCTGAAACCATCTTTTCATATACACGCTCGGGAGGAAGTATTGAGGTTATATGTACTTCCGTCCAGAGTGCAACACAGTTGATGTATCTGCAACGTACTTGTGATTTTCGTTCATCGAGAATCGAGAGCATTTGATTATATTTCAGCTGACCTCGGTATTCGTCCATGAACAGAATCGGCTCGCCGTTATATTTATCAAAACCGTAATCATATTCACTGACTAGGTAAACATTATCCTCGCCGTGTTGTTCAAC
>WRJE01000026.1 GCA_009782385.1 Oscillospiraceae bacterium
CCTATACCGCGTCCCGTTGCGCCTTTCAGCTTGAACTGCGCGATAAGCTCTTCAAGTATACTCGACTGTCCGCTCATTTCCTCGCTTGCCGCCGCGCTCTCTTCCGCTGTCGCGCTGTTCTGTTGAACAACTTGCGCCACTTGGTCGATACCATGGTTAATTTGCGTAATTCCCGCAGACTGCTCTTCTGAAGACTGTGCAATATCGGACACTATCTGACTGCTCTCATTAATACCGCTGACAATCTCCGCGAGACTTGCGGCAGTTTCACCCGCGATACGAGTTCCAAGCTCCGCTTTCTCCATCGAGTTGGCGATAAGTCCGCCCGTATCTCTGGCGGCATCCGCGCTCTTCGCGGCGAGACTGCGAACCTCTTCCGCGACAACGGCGAAACCCTTACCGTGTTGTCCCGCTCTTGCCGCTTCAACAGCGGCGTTCAATGCTAGGATGTTCGTCTGGAACGCTATATCGTCAATAACTTTGATAACTTTTTGGATACTCTGACTGGCGGTGTTGATTTCTTTCACGGCGGTCGTCATTTCGTCCATCTGACGGCTGCCTTTTTCGGCGTTACTCTTGATTGTGTTGGCGAGTTTCGCGGCTTTATCGGCCTTCTCAGCGTTCTCTTTTGTCTTATGCGCGATTTCGGTGATGGATGCCGAGAGTTCCTGCACGGAAGCCGCCTGTTGTGTCGAACCCTGCGCCAACGCTTGCGCGCCGTCCGCGATTTGCTTCGAGCCTGTGGAGACTTGCGCGGTTGACTGGTTGATTTCACCGAACATACTATTGAGATTGTCGGTCATCTTTTTCAGTGATACACCCATTATGTCCTTTTCTGAGAGCAACCCAATATTAGCGGTCAAATCACCGCTCGCAACGGTTTCAAGTTCTTTCGCAACGTTTGAAACGTGCTGGACAAATCCGGCGGCACCGTTTATTGTATCTCCGATTTCATCTTTGGTCTGAGAATATTCCCCGATAAGCCGTTCATCCTCGGGAGTTAGTGAAATGTCGCCCGTAGCACCCGCTTTCTTCATGAACGCGGAAAGAACAATCAGAGGCTTGGAGAAAATAGCGGCGATATACAGTGCGATAATCACAGCGATAATCAAAACCGCAATGGCAATTCCGCCCACAATATACGTAGTATTACGCGCCTGCGCCTGTGCGTCTGATTTCTGCGCTTGCACCGAAGTGGCGACCGCGTTAATCATCGCATCGGAAGCATCGGCGAGTTCATTCATTAACGCCGCTCCCGCCGACATGACCGTAATAGTCGTGTCGTGGTCATCGTTAAGCGATGCGTCTCTGGTCGGCAGCAGTGTTTCCTTCCAGTAACCTTCGAGCAGTGAACGGAGATTCTGGGTCTGCGCGAGTCTGCTGTCACGGCCGGCCTTATCATTTGTTAAGTTTGGATTGGTGTTTACGAGATCATCGTAGTTCTTCAACGATGCTTCGGCACGTCCATAGGCTTCCTGTGCCTGTTGGAAATACCCGTCAATAAGTTCATGCCTGCCGGTTGGCGCGAACGTCGACATGGTTGACCCCAAGCGGCGTATGTCGTTCACTGCCATGGCAAATTCCTGAATATCGCTCTTCGCTATAACGGAAAAATCGAGAACGACATTATACGCGGTGTCAATGCTGTTCTGCTGAATGATGGAAAATACGGAAAGGAACGCGGTCAGTGCGATGACTACCCCGAAGGCAAAAATCATTTTTGCCTTAACCTTGAGATTCTTGAACCATGCCATAATAGTTCCTCCTATATAATGATGTTTGTTCGCATATAAATTAGGATAGCTCGCTCAGAATATCGGCGTTGAAAATCAAAACGGTGCTGTCTGACTTTTCGCGTCTGGCAACTCTGCTTACATATCTTGACGACAGAGCCCCTTCGGTTTTGTCAACAACGCCGTCTTCAAAACGGGTTATATACTCAACCGAAACGATTTGATCCACAATCACGCCGCGTTTAATTCCCTCTGTCTCTATAACGACCATCATATAACGGTCGTCATGACTGTCCGATTTTGCGGATAGATAATCTCCCACGCCGAACAGGGCGCGTAAATCAAGCAGTTCAATCATATTGCCGCGCGACCGGGTAATTCCCGGGCAGTGGTGCTGGGCATCGACTATCGGTGTGATTTCGCCGACAATCTCGATTGACAGCACGTACTTACTGTTGATTCCGTATTCCGTGCCGTCAAGCGCGAACACAATCCAAGGATATTCCGCTTCTGAACGCTCCATACCGCTGTCATCGCCTAAAAATCCTGTTTCCATATTCAAGTCTTTTTCGGGGTTTTTAACTTCGGCACTCATGTTATACCCTCCTAGTTAATTTACATTATATTTTCCGCCGCATAACGTAAAATTGCCAAACGCTCTGCGGGGAAAATCAAGTATGCAGACATAGTAACACAAATTTTGGTAAATTGCAACAGCAATTTTTGAAAAATTACAGAACTGTCAGCATATTTATCATTTGACTTTATGTTACTATTATACAAAGCAAGTATAGCACTAATTTCCATAATAATCAAGTACTGGATTATGTGTTTGTCCTGCGTTCAAAGGTTGACAATTTTTCCAAATTATGCTACAATACGCCTCGCAAGAGGGTGTTGGTCTCCGGTTACGCCGCCTTTTTCTCTCCCCGCAGATTCTGTGTGGAGAAGGGAGGTGGTTGCTGTTGGTGAAAAAGCTGATTCGCTTTGCTGTCTGCGCGATATTCGTGCTGTGGCTCTTGGTGATTTTAGCTCCAAACGCAATGTAGCCGCCCTCCCCTGCTAAAGTTGGCGGCTACATACAGTTTGCTGATTCTTGGCGGCGTGTCGGTTTCCGGCACGCTCTTGCACTATTATTCTACCACCACCTTTTCGCTTTGTCAATATAAATATTTTTAACGTCAAACCTAAAAATTCCCTAATTTTGAAAAAACTATTGACAAAGGAAAAAACATGATATAAAATGCCGTTGTAACTAATTTGTAATCATATTGTAATTATCTCTTTTTGGGAGAGGTGCAAATGGCACAGGGCGTATTAGGACGTAAGAATCTAAACGGTCAATTTATAAATCCCGCGGCGCGTTCGGTATCCGATGCGCTTAGAGCGGGGCGTTATCAGGCTTGGGCGCGTGCGCGAACCATGGCGTTTAACCGCTCGTTTGTCTATCCCGCCGCCGCGTTCCGTCTGTGGGTAGTATCGGCTTCCGAGCCTGTTTTGTATAAACTTTGGCGTTTGTGCGCCGCCTTGGCGGGATTCTTGTTAATTATCGCAAACAGCGTTGCGCTGTATGTTTCGGGCTTGGCGTTCGGCGCGCGGGCGCGTACCCAGTCGGTACGCGCGGCGGCTTTCAAGAGGGCGCAGTCGGCTCTCGTGTTGGCGGGATTGTCGGTAGTTGTGTTTACCTACGGCTTTTACGGCATGGGGCTTGAAGTGTTCATAGACGGCGAATCTCTTGGCTATGTCAACAGTCAGGAGCAGTTTGAACGCGCCGTTACCTCCGTATCGGCGCAGGCCTCTGAGATACTGAACGTGCCGTTCTCTATTTCAACGAACGCCACGTTCCGCTATTCGCTCGTCAGCCGCAGTAAGGTGTTTAACGGGCGCGAAGTTGAAAATATGCTGTTTTCACGCATACCCGAACTGAAAACCATGGATGTTCTGATGATAGACGGCGAAGCCGTTGCCGGCGTTGAGCAGAGGGGGATTATTTCCGAAAAACTCGATGCTATGCTTACGGAACATCTATTAAATTATGACAGTGTCGGTTTTGCCGCCGATGTAAGCGTTGTGCGCCGGATTGCTCCCGTGTCGATTGAAATCACGGCAGACGGGCTTGACGGCATCCTTTATTCCGAACTGAATCAAGCGGTCACGGTTTTCGCGGAAGAAGGGGCGGACGTTGAGGAGTTTGCCATGCTCTACGGCATGACCGCCGCCAGATTGTTTGAAATGAACCCCGATATTGAAGACATCTCCGAGCAGACGCTGACTATCAGCCACGAAAAACCTCTGCTTCAAATAATATCGCGCCGTGAAGAGGTTTATACGGAAACCGTGTATTATGAAACGGAATATGTAGCCGACCCGAATATGTACACGACAAGCACGCGCGTTGTCACCGAGGGCGCGGACGGTTACAATACCATCACCGCCGATGTTGGTTATACCGATGGGCGTGAGGTCAGTAGGGATATTACTCTGGTTTTGCATACCGTTGAGCCGGTAACGGAGGTTATCGCCACAGGAACGATGACCCCGCCGACATTCATTCGCCCGTTCTACGGAAAGGTATCCTCGAATTACGGCATGAGAAAACTGTTCGGAAGAACGTCAATGCACACGGGCGTTGACTTCGCGGGTAAGATAGGGTCTCCGATAGTAGCAAGCTCCGATGGGACGGTTAAGTTTGTCGGTACGAAAACGGGGTACGGATTATGTATAATTATCAAGCACGCCGATGGTATAGAGACGCTTTACGGGCATAACAGCTCGAACTTGGTAAAAGTGGGCGACAAGGTCAAGCAGGGCGATTTAATTGCCAGAGTGGGCAACACCGGGCGTTCGACCGGCCCTCACGTACACTTTGAAATTATCGTAAACGGCAAAACAGTCAACCCCTTCAATTATCTCAAGTAGGGGACAATTAAAGAATAACGCTCCTCCTTTTGGGAAAACTATTCCAAAAAGGAGGAGTTTTTTATGGACGCTATAACCCCGATAACCTCAGGAATAACGGGAACGCCATCGCCCGAAAGACAGTCACTGCAGGGGCAGTCCGGCTTGGATGCCGCCCGCCGTTCATCGCCCGATTTCGCGAGTATGCTGACCGAATCGTCCGCCCAACTCGCGCCCGACCCGCGCGAAGCGGCGGATCGAGCTACCCGTCAGAACCTTCTGAGTCAAACGGCGGCAATGAATGTGCTGGCGGCACATTCATCAACATCGTTCAATCCAGCGATTATAAGCTATGCGTCGCAGCTGGCGAATCAAGTAAATCTTGAGAGTAATATGCCGCCGCACAGACCGCTGAGGCAAAATTTCGGCGACCGTTTTTCAGAGCGCGACAGTGACGATGCCCAATCGCGCATACCGCCGATTAACGAGGCAAAGAGCGGCCCGGTGGTTTTATAAATGTTACGATTTTCTTCACTGTCTGAAAAAGCCGCCGTCCGCGTTGCTTCGTTCGCCATTGCGGGGGTTGCCGTCTTGTCGGGCTTCTGTTATATGGGCTGGCGGGAGGCGGCGGAATACCGCCGTAGTGTTGAATACTCCTATCAAAGCGCGTTTCAGAATCTTGCAGATAGTGTCGCCGATATTGATGCCGCGCTGCAAAAGAGCGTCTACGCTCGCGGGGCGGAGCTTGCCGCCGCGCTGTCGGGTGAGATTTCGCGCAGGGCTTTCTCGGCTCAGACAGACATCGGCGCATTGCCAGACCTTATGCTTGAGGACACGGCGAGATTTCTGGCGCAGGTCGGCGATTACGCCTATAATCTGAACAGGCAGACGGCATTCGGTGTCCCGCTTACTGATACGCAGACAGAGGAAATCCGCCGCCTTGGAGAGGCGGCGGCGCAACTATCCGCCGCCCTTTGCCGTATTCAAACCGTTGCGCGTGAAGAGGGGATAAACATAGGGCGGCTGCTTGCGGACACCAAGAACGATAAAGGCGGTTTTTCACAGACCATCGACCAAACGGAGAGTATGCTGCGCGAACTGCCCGCCCTAATATACGAGGGGCAGTTCTCCGACCATGTCGCTTGGCGCGAACCGCTGTTTATTGAGAACGGTATTGAACTTGAGCGGAATGAGGCGGCATCCCGTGCCGCCGATTATCTCGACATACAGCCCGCGCTGCTGCAGCCTATGGGAGAAGTTGGCGGCACGATTCCGTCATATCGCTTCAGGGCGTTTGTAGACGGCGGCGAAATAGCTGTCGCTATAACAAAGCGCGGCGGGCATTGCCTGTCGCTTACAAACTCCAGACCGATAGGCGATCCGAAGGTCACTTTTGACGAAGCTATAAAGATTGCGAAAGAGTATCTCACCGCGAGGGGTTTTGACGGGATGAAGGAAACTCACTACACGCGGGCGGGAAATATGCTGATTATTGATTTCGCTTACAGATTTGACGGCGTGACGTATTACCCTGATATAATCAAGGTGGGTATCGCGCTCGACAACGGCAAAGTCTGCGCGTTTGAAAGTTCCGCGTACATTATGAACCATCACTACCGCAGGCTTCCCGAGCCTGTGTTTACGGTAAACGAGGCGATGTACGCGATTGCCGAGGGATTATTCGTGTCAAGCGCGGAAATTTGTGTAATATCTAATGAAGGACGCGGCGAAATGTTCTGTTACGCCTATACGTGCGTTGACGGCGACAGCCGCACGTTTCTGATTTATGTAAACGCGATGACAGGGTATGAGGAGAACATCTTAATAGTTCTCGAAGATGAGAACGGCACGTATGCAATATGAGAAAAATCGGGAAATTTTCACGTATCGTTTGTTAGGGTATCATCGTTTAACGTCCGTTTTAGCTTGAAACCCCTTAGGTGCATAGAATGTCATAATATGGGATTGCAACGATTTGTGATATTAGCGAAAACATATTGACATGATAACCCACATAAGATACTATATATATTGCACCGATAAACGGGATGCGCTATAACTGGGGGTATTACAAATGACGGCTGCGGGTTTGAGGATTAAACAAATCAAGAAAAGGGACGGGCGTTATGTCAACTTCGACATCGAGAAAATCACCGATGCCATAGAAAAAGCGTTTAAGGCTACCGCGGAGGAATATGATTTTGCCGTTCCGCAAAGTCTTTCGGAGCAGGTTTGCGGTATACTTGCCGAAGAGATAGCGGAGTCTCCCGAAATCGAGCACATTCAAGACACCGTTGAACGTGTGCTTATAAAGAACGGCTATGCTCACACAGCGAAGTCCTATATACTGTACCGCGCGAAACGCAGTCAGGCGCGTGAGATGAACACGCGGCTTATGAAAGTGTATGAGGATTTGACCTTCAAGGATTCCCGCGACTCGAACCTCAAACGCGAGAACGCGAACATCGACTGCGACACCGCCATGGGTACAATGCTCAGATACGGCTCAGAGGGCGCGAAGCAGTTTAACGAGATGTTCGTCCTCGACCCCAAACACATAGAAGCGCACAAGAGCGGCGATATACATATACACGACTTGGACTTTTTTACCCTAACTACCACCTGCTGCCAAATAGACCTGTTAAAACTTTTTGACGGCGGCTTCTGCACGGGTCACGGAACTCTGCGCGAGCCGAACCATATCGCCAGCTATGCCGCTCTCGCCTGTATAGCCGTTCAAGCCAACCAGAACGACCAGCACGGCGGTCAGAGTATCGGTAACTTTGATTACGGTCTCGCGCCGGGCGTTGCAAAGACTTATGTGCATATGTACCGCGACAACATAAAACGCGCGTTGTCTCTTCTGCACGGGCTTGAGGACGTTGACATAAAATGGCCGAAAGATATAGTACCCACACTTTCAAATAATAACGGTTACACCGAGCGTGAAAAAGAGCTTCTCAAAGAGTTCATTCCCGATGGTGAAATAGAGCGCGTTCAAGATTTCGCTCGCCGCCACGCCGACAAAGAGACGGACAGGGCGACATATAAAGCGATGGTGGCGTTGGTTCATAACCTTAACACAATGCACTCCCGCGCGGGAGCGCAAACGCCGTTCTCGTCTATCAATTACGGATGCGACACATCACCCGAGGGGCGCATGGTTACAAAAAACGTCCTGCTTGCAACAAAGGCTGGGCTTGGATTTGGCGAAACCTCCATTTTCCCCATACAGATATTCAGGGTAAAAGAGGGAGTAAGTTACAATCAAGACGACCCCAATTACGATTTGTTCAGGCTCGCGTGCGAGGTATCCGCAAAGCGGCTGTTCCCGAATTTCTCATTCCTCGACGCGCCGTTTAACCTAAAATTCTACAGAGAAGACGACCCCGATACACAGGTTGCCTATATGGGCTGCCGGACGCGCGTTATCGCCAACGCGCACGACCCGTCACGTCAGACCACAAGCGGGCGCGGCAACCTCTCGTTTACTTCGGTAAATCTGCCGAGACTGGGCATCAGAGCCAAAGGCGACATAGGGCGGTTTTTCAAATCACTGGACGAAATAATGAATCTTGTCATTGAGCAGCTGCTCGCGCGATATAAAATACAGGCGCAGAAGCGCGTTAAAAACTTCCCGTTCTTGATGGGAGAGGGTGTTTGGAAAGATTCGGAAACACTGTCGTGGGATGACGAAGTGGGCGAGGTTCTCAAACACGGAACACTGAGTATGGGATTTATCGGGCTTGCGGAGACGCTGACGGCATTGATTGGCAAACATCACGGCGAGAGTGATGAAGCTCAGAAACTGGGGCTTGAGATAATCCGCCATATGCGCCGCCGCTGTGACGAGTTCACCGAACGCTACAAGATGAATATCACACTGCTGGCAACTCCGGCGGAGGGGCTTTCCGGCAGTTTTATCGGGCGCGATAAAAAGCTGTTCGGGACTATACCCGGGGTCACCGACAAGGATTATTATACAAACAGTTTCCACATACCAGTTAACTTCAAAATAACGGCGTATGACAAGATTAAGCTCGAAGCACCCTATCACGACCCGACAAACGCCGGACATATAACATATGTTGAACTGGACGGCGCGCCGGCGCATAATATCGATGCTTTTGAGAGCCTCATACGCGCCATGCATGACGCGGGTGTCGGTTACGGCTCTATCAACCACCCACTCGACCGCGACCCCGTATGCGGATATTCGGGCGTAATTGTTGACAGATGCCCCGGCTGCGGGCGTTATGAGCATGAAGATGTGCCGTTCGAGCGGATTCGCCGCATTACGGGCTACTTGGGGGCGTTGAGCAAGTTTAACGACGCGAAACGCGCCGAGGTGCGTGACAGGCTAAGACACCGTTAAAAAATGGACGGTTTGAAACTGCGCGTCTGCGATTTGATTCAAGATTCTATTGTTGACGGTATCGGATTAAGATTTGTCGTTTTCTTGCAGGGTTGTGAGTTGAACTGCCCGGATTGCCACAATCCGCAGACCCACGACCTGAACGGCGGTTATCTTATAACCATTGAAGAACTCCTTGAGCAGATAGATAAAAACCCCCTTTTAAGGGGTGTCACCATATCGGGCGGCGAGCCTTTCTTACAGGCTGAAAACGCCGCTGTTTTGGCGCGTTTTGTGCGTGAGCGCGGGCTTGACGTGTGGTGCTGGACGGGCAAAACATGGGAGGAACTTACAAAACCGGACGCGCCGCCGGAGTGGGGGCTTCTGTTGGAGCAAGCCGACATTCTGGTTGACGGTCCGTATGTCACGGAAAAGCGCACTCTGGCGTTACCGTGGCGCGGCAGCAGCAATCAGCGCGTCATTGACGCGCAAGCGAGCTTGGAATCGGGGAAAGTTGTGAAGTTTTTGTAACGCCTCCTATTCTGTCGGAGTATTGTCAGATTATAAAGGAGTGTTGTTCTTGAAAATTGAAACAGGCGAATCACTTATTTATTCATGGCTTCGACACGAAAAGCTATGTCAGATAGCGCAGTTAAACTGGAAACCATCTCAATATTGGAATATAGATAATTATAATGATTTACAAACACTCTTTGAGAAGTTTGACCTGTACTACAAGGATAAATACGGGTATGATATTTTCAAAGGCTGTTCGTTAGAGCAACTATTGAAACAAGCAGAAATTGATGTTGTTGGTATCGCCTTTTCAGAATCAGCGCAAAGCATTTACGCTGTTGATGTGGCATATCACGCGGCGGGAATGAATTACGGGGACAAGGATAAAACTATAACCAAAATAATTCAAAAGTGCATACGCACAGTTTTATGTCTGCTTGGGTTTTTTAGTATGGCAACCGGAGAAATTATTTTTGCTTCGCCCAAAATCAATCCTTCTATTGAAAAAGAACTGAACCCCATGTTAGATGAGCTGACAAATCTCGTTAAAAATCTCGGACTGGAATACTCTGTATTGTTATATTGCAACGAAGCCTTTTTCTCTGATATTATGCAACCCATAATAGTGAAAGGTACAAAAATAGCGGATACATCAGAATTATTTTTACGCAGCGTTCAGATGTACCAAATGTTTGCTCAATCCACGAAATCTTCCGCTCTTGCATACGGAGTAAGGACAGAAAAGCCGCAACGCGCAATGGCGAAAACAAACACAGTTTACGGTGATGGAAAAGCTATTGACAGAATCCCCAAATGGGCGGCGAATCCGGATCAAAACAATTATAGAATAATAAGAGCGTTCTTTCAATTATTGAATGAATACGGAAGAGTTAACAGACCGGCACTTGAAGAACGGTGTCAAAGTGAACAATCACACCCCGATGTCTATGTTAAAGATTTCAGAGGAAACTTTGCTTCTATGAAAACAGACAAGGGAAATAGTCATGGAAAAGTATTTATAGATGATGGTTACAACATAACTATCTGGGATGATGTGATTAACGTTTTAGAAAAGTATTACAACCTTTTCTTAGGCTAGGAAAAATGTCATTAAAACGCTGTAGGGGCGGTCATTGGCCGCCCGCATACTATCAAACAACACATATTTCATCTGAAATGGCAGGAAATTTCAAATTTTACGGGCGGATGGCAATCCGCCCGTGTTCTTTCAAGCATTTTCGGGACGATTGCCATCGTCCCCTACCCAAACATACTAATCTGCATACTTTCCGGCAAATCTCCCAACGCGCCCGAGGCTTTCAGCGTTTCAATGTGTGTCTTGTTCAACGCGCCGCAGCGAGCGGAGAGCTCATCCATTGACAGAAACGGTGCTTTTTCCCGCTCGCGTACAATGTCCGCGGCGGCTTTCTCACCCAATCCGGGCTGTGCCAAAAACGGAAGGCGCAGCCCCTTTTGCGTCACCTTAAACTTGAAAGCATCGGATTCCCACAGGTCGATAGGCTCAAACTCAAATCCGCGCGTGTTAAACTCATAGCAGACCTCAAGCATTGTCAGCTTGTCCTCGTCACCCTGCGTGAGATTGCTCTGCTTGAACATCTCTTGCAATTTCGCCTTTATCCGTTCCGCGCCCAACGTCATTAACTTAGAATCCAAAACGGCGGAGCGTATCGAAAAATACGCGCTGTAATACTCCTTGGGGTAGTTGACCTTAAACCACGCGATACGGAACGCCGACATGACATACGCCACCGCGTGAGCCTTGGGGAACATATATTTTATCTTTTTGCACGAATCTATGTACCACTGCGGTATCCTGTGGCGTATCATGTTCTGCTCCCACTCCGGTTTCAAGCCCTTTCCCTTTCTGACGCTCTCGGAGATGGTAAACGCCTCGCGCCTGTCTATGCCCATATTGGACAGATAGAGCGTTATGTCATCGCGCGCGCATATGACCTCTTTGAGTGTCGCCACTTTCTTTGACACGAGGTCGGCGGCGTTGCCCAACCACACATCCGTGCCGTGTGACAGACCCGAGATACGCACAAGCTCGTCAAAAGTCGTGGGTTTTGTCCGCACAAGCATTTCACGCACAAACCGCGTTCCGAACTCCGGCACATCACACGCTCCGGTCACTCCTAAAATATCATCGTTCTCAAATCCTAAGATTTTACTCGACAGGAAAATACTCATTGTGTCCGGGTCGCCGAGGTCGATACTTGACGGGTCTACGCCCGTCATGTCCGCGAGATGTTTGAGCATTGTCGGGTCGTCATGCCCGAGAATGTCGAGCTTTATCAGGTTGTCCTCCAATGCGTGATAGTCAAAATGCGTTGTTATAACGCCGCTTTCGCGCTTGTTGGCGGGATATTGAACAGGCGTGAACTCGTTGATGTTATTACCGTCCGGTATGACCACCATTCCGCCGGGGTGCTGTCCGGTAGTGCGGCGCACGCCCTCACAGCCCTTGGCGAGCCTGTTTATTTCGGCGGGCGGCAGCGCGATTCCCTTGCTCTCCGTGTACTTCAGCGCAAATCCGACCGCTGTTTTATTGGCAACGGTCGCAATCGTTCCGGCGCGGTAGACATTGCGCTCGCCGAACATTTCAAATGTCTGGCGGTGCGCCTTTTCCTGATATTCTCCGGAGAAGTTCAAATCTATATCAGGCTGTTTGTCGGCATCGAAGCCCAAAAACGTGGCAAAAGGTATATCAAAACCATCGCGGTGTGTCTCCGCGCCGCATATCGGGCAATTTCTCTTGGGCATATCAACGCCGCAGGCGGCTTCCGGGTTCTCAGGGAACTCGTTCCACTTGCAAGAGGGACAGCGGTAATGCGGCGGCAGGGCGTTAACCTCCGTTATCCCCGACAGGAACGCAATAATCGAAGAACCGACCGAACCGCGCGAACCCACCGGATAACCCGCCTCCATAGATTTGGCGACAAGTTTTCGCGCGGCGATGTAAATCGCTTCATAGCCGCCGCTAATTATAGGCTCAAGCTCCAACTTCATCCTGTGCGCTATATGCTCCGGCACGGGGTCGCCGTACAGTTCCCTCGCGCGTTCATCGGACAGGCGGCGCAGTTCGTCCGCCGCTCCCTCGATGCGCGGCGGAAAGAATTTCCCCTTCATCACGGGCTGTACGGTTTCGCACATATCGGCGATTAGGTTCGTGTTCGTAACCACAACCTCAAACGCTTTTTCCTCGCCCAAATAGGCGAACTCCTCGAGCATTTCTTCTGTGGTTCTGAAAAACAGCGGCAGAGGGCGGTCGGTGTCCATGCCCTTTGACGCGAGCAGAACGGAGCGGTATATCTCATCGCCCGGGTCAAGGAAGTGCGCGTCACCCGTTGCGACGACAGGGATACCCGTCATCGCGCCAACGTGTAAGATGGTGCGGTTAAAGTCGCGCAGACCCTCCTCGTCCTTCGCCGCGCCTTTGTCGATTAAAAACAGATTGTTGCAGATGGGCATTATTTCCAAATAATCATAAAACTCGGCGATTTTCTTTAGTTCCTCCATGGGCTTCCAGTCAACAACCGCCGAGAACAGCTCGCCCGCTTCGCAGGCCGAGCCGACAAGCAGCCCTTCGCGCCGTTTCTCCAAGTCCGCGCGTGAGATTGTCGGGTGATAGTAAAAACCGTCCAAGTGCGCCTTTGATACCAGTTCGTACAGGTTTCGCAGTCCCGCCGCGTTTTTAACCAGAAGCGTGATATGTTGGCTCTGTTTGCCGCGTTCGCGCAGTTTTTCCCTGTCGTCTACCAAGTATGCCTCACAGCCGTAAAGCACCTTGAACTCACCGTCTTTGATATGCTTAAACCGCGCGTTCATAGTGTCGGGAAAAGCATGGACAACGCCGTGGTCGGTAACGGCAACGGCCTTATATCCCCATTCGGCACAGCGTTTCATCAGTTTGCTGACATCCGTAAGCCCGTCCATTTCTGACATATTCGTGTGCAAGTGCAGTTCAACGCGCTTCTTCGGCGCGTTGTCAACGCGCGTTTTGGAGAGTTCGTGATATATGATGGCATCGGGGGTGAGCGACTGCTCCTCCTTATCGTTGAAAACATCCCACACCATACCGCCTTTAACGGCAAGCTCCATACCGGGCTTGATTCCCTTAATAGCTGTCAAGTCCTTTTTCTTTTTGCCGTAACCGTCGCGGTTGCTGAAAAAGTGTTTTATTCTGACAGACGATGTGCCGTCTGTCATATCGAAACTCAGCCTGTAACCGCTGCGTGTCTCGGCGGAATCCGCCGCGAACACCGTACCCGCAACACACACCTTTTCGCTGTCGCCGCTTATATCACGCATGGGGATGGGTTCGGGCTTAAACGCCGCGCCGTACAGGACAGTATTGACGGAGGGTTGGGGCAGTTTTTCCTTTGCTTCGCGCAGTTTTTGCTCTTTGAGTTCTTCGTAAGAGATTTCGGGTACGGCAGGAGGGATGGGGGTTTCGGGCGGGACGATGTGGTTTTTAGACGGGACGCACAGGGGTGCGTCCCCTACGATAATTATAACAACATCGGATACCTTGTACGCTGTTTTTATCGCGGCGCGGAGGGGTTCTGTGTCCTGACCGTTCGTGCCGTTAAGTGTCAGCGTGAGCGTATTGCTTTCGGGGTCGTGAACAAGCCCCGCCACCGCGCAATCCGCAAACGGGGCGGTTATATCTTCGGGAAGAGCGGAGAAAACTTGGAGGAATGGTTTCATGGTTCTGTCTCCAATTACAAATCGAATAGGTCAGATTTAACTATTGCTCTCATGGTAATTCCCTCTTTACTAAAAGTTGTAGTGTGAAGATGTTTTATCCAGCTTAACCTAATGCTATTTGCCACTAAGTCGCTTTACATTTTTTTCGAAAATAAATACTACTATTAT
This sequence comes from Oscillospiraceae bacterium, assembly GCA_009782385.1. GTDB lineage: Bacteria > Bacillota > Clostridia > Oscillospirales > UBA929 > WRMG01. The sequence goes on from WRJE01000026.1 coordinate 14,401, forward strand.
TGAAACTGCAATCAACAATCCCGACGATAGAACAGTCCCAAACAATGAATCTGAGTATTCAAAAAGCGTTCCTGAAACCGCGTTGCTCATAGTGTGGAAAAGAACGCAAAGGAAAACATTTTTTGTTATTCTCATTATAGCACCGAGCGCGAACGATAAACCGATGCAGGATATTGTAAACAACCCAAACCATGAAAGAGATTCAATTCGTCCTTGAGTTAGAAACACCGGAATATGCCAAACCGCCCAAATTAAACCAACAATGAGGGATGACAAAATTAGTCCGAATTTCTTATTTAACTCCGGACGCAACACATAGCTCCAGCCAATTTCCTCAATTCCGCCGCCTATTAAAACAAGGGGGATCAATGCGAAAAACATATAAAATGGTTTTGCCTCATCCAAGCCTGTTATGATAGCTAGAGGTAAATAATAAACGATGATTAACATTACTACGAGCAAATAAAAGCGCAATGGACATTTGAATGAAAATGCGGTTTTGAGCCATTCCTTAATCCCATTAACCTCATTTTTTCTCTTTAACACTATGTAAGAAGCAATAGTCGGTGAAAACGCACAGAGCGCAACAAAAATATAAAGCCATGACGCATTTTCTATATTAAATCCGAATAACCCGAAAATGGTACATATACCCCATGTAACAACCGCTATCAGAAATGTCAGCGCAAGAAACGGCACTGTAGTTTTCTTTCTCAAAGTATTTCCCCCTTATGTTACTTAATATTAATTTCCTATTTCTGCGCCGTTATATTTGGACGAAGCACTCTTCACAACAACACTCCTAAAATGCCTCTATGAACTCCAAAACAGCCCTCAACGGGTCATCGCACTTACCTATAATTTCGCCTTTTTCAAACAGCACAAACCCGTCAGAGCCGGCGGCAACGCCTATATCGGCGTGACGCGCCTCACCCGGACCGTTTACGCCGCAGCCCATTACGGCAACCGTCAGAGACTTCTCAACACCCTCAAGCCGGCGTTCGAGTTCTTCGGCAAGCCCGATTACATCGGCGCGGCAGCGTCCGCAAGTCGGGCATGAGATAATCTCAACGCCGCCGCGCCTTAATCCCAACGCGCGGAGAAGCGACTTCGCGGCTCGAACTTCCTCCACAGGGTCGGCGGTGAGCGATACGCGCACGGTGTCGCCTATGTCATCGAGCAGTAACGCGCCGATTGCGGCGGCGGACTTTATAATGCCGTTGTACGGCGTTCCCGCCTCTGTCAGCCCGAGGTGAAACGGATAGGCACAGCGTGACCGCGCAAGCCTGTTGGCGGCAACGGTATCTGCGACATTGGATGCCTTGAACGACAAGACAATGTCAGAAAAACCATAATTCTCAAACATTTCGGCTTGTTCAAGCCCCGACGCAACGAGAGCTTCGGGTGTCGCGCCGCCGAATCGGTTTAAGATACTCTTTGAGAGCGAGCCGCCGTTAACGCCGATGCGGATAGGTATTCCCCGAGCGCGGCAAGCGTCCGCTACGGCTTTAATATGTTCCGATTTTGCGAGATTGCCGGGATTTACGCGGATTTTATCAACACCCGCGTCCGCCGCAATGAGCGCGAGTTTATGGTCGAAATGAATGTCGGCAACGAGCGGCATATCCGTCTGCTTTCTGATTTCATAGAGCGCGAGAGCGGCTTTTTCATCGGGAACGGCAAGCCTTATAATATCACAGCCCGCGTTTTTGAGTTCGGCAATCTGCGCGAGCGTTGAAGCAGCGTCCCGCGTGTCGGTTTTTGTCATAGATTGGATTGTAATTGCGGTGCCGCCGCCGACAGCAGCCGCGCCGATTTTAACGGTGTTTGTCATAACGAACTCCTCAGCCGCTTACAAGGCGCACTATATCATTGTAAAACACAAATACCATCAGTCCGAGAAACGCCGCGAATCCCGCGCCGTGTATCCATCCCTCATACTTCGCGGGTATCGGTTTGCGGCGCACCGCCTCGACTGCTATCAGTATTATCCTGCCGCCGTCCAAAGCGGGGAGCGGTAAAAGATTAAATATACCGAGGTTAAGCGATACTAGCGTCATCAAGTTCAATATCGACCAAACCTTGCTGAAAACGGATATTTCATCCTCGGTCACAATATCATTGACAATGCCGCCCAATCCCACGGGACCCGCCAGCGCGTCCGCGCCCACGCGCCCGGAAATAATCTCGCCTAAACTCAGCCACACAAGGCGGCAGTAGTTAGCGGCGGTCGATACCGCGAGTTTTGATTTATCCAACAGTGTCGGGTCGGGGTTTCTGTCAAAATTGATACCGTATCTGAAAACGCCTTCTATATCGCGCCGCTCGAATCTTCCGAACACGGAAACGCGCTCGCCGCTCGCGGTCTTGCCTGTAATATAAATCTCCCTGCCCTTGGCAATTTCGAGCAGCAGCGTAATGTCTTCATAAACCAGTACGCGGTGACCGTCTATTTTTTCAAAAGTGAATCCGGAACCGAACGCCGCGTGTTCGGAGAAAGACGAACCGGGCGAAACACCCGTCAGCGTTGGAATGACTATTTGCTTTACCGGAGCGACCAGTATAAACGAGATTAACAATCCCAGAAGCAGATTCATCGCCGACCCTGCCGCGAATATCAGGAAACGCGAGGTTTTCGAGGCGTTCATAATTGAGTCAGGTTCGTCTGACTCCGTGTCCTCGCCCAAAGCGCAGAAGCCGCCGATAGGGAGAACGCGGATGGTATACCTTGTGCCGTCCGTGCCATCGTCAAGTTTTTTCTGGCGGCTGAAGATGACGGGACCCATGCCGACCGCAAACTCATGCACACGCACGCCGCGTTTACGCGCCATCCAAAAATGCCCCAACTCGTGGACAACGATCAAAAGGCTCAATATTAAAACAATGATAACGGCTGAAAATATTCCGGACAAATTTACACACTCCTATATAATTTTTACAATTCAAAATCCTTATCTGAATAATTTTTATTCAGGCGCACGGGCTTGGGCGGAACGCGCCTGTACGGGTCGTAGACAAATTTTTTGCAGCTGTAATGCGCGCTGACAACGCCCCGGTGGACACAGCCGATTTCATTCTGCGATATTTGCCTGCCTTTTTGGCAATACCCGCAGCGCGGGTCAATCGTCTCTCTAAAAACCGGCATTTTCTATTTCTCCCTTGATTATCTTATGAAGTTGGTGTATACTTAATAACCGGATAACCTTTTTGATTTCGGCGCAAATAATGATATACTATATCATACCATGATGATTATGTCAAATTTGGAGGGCATGAATATGAGCCGTGTTTCTGATTTGTTCGGCAGTATGGTTTTTAACGAGCGCGTCATGCGCGAAAGACTTCCCAAGGACATTCACTCCGCTCTGAGGCGCACAATTTCACAGGGAGAGCCGCTTGACCCAAAACTCGCGGACATCGTTGCCAACGCCATGAAAGACTGGGCTGTTGAAAAAGGTGCAACGCACTACTGCCATTGGTTTCAGCCGCTTTCGGGAATAACCGCCGAAAAGCACCAGTCGTTTATCTCACCCACGCGCGAGGGTGAGGTTATTCAGGAGTTCTCCGGCAAGGAGCTAATCCACGGGGAATCTGACGCTTCGGTGTTCCCGTCCGGCGGACTGAGAGAGGTCTTTGAGGCGCGGGGTTATACGGCGTGGGATCCCACGTCATACGCCTTTGTCCGCAACGGCGTTCTGGTTATCCCAACGGCGTTTTGCTCGCACGGAGGAGAGGCTCTTGATAAAAAGACACCGCTCCTGCGCTCGATGGAAGCGATAAATCGGCAAGCTCTGCGCGTTGCCGCGTGTTTCGGGCATAACGATAAGCGTATAATGAGTACGTCCGGACTGGAACAGGAATATTTTCTTATAGATAAAGAACTGTACATGAAACGGCTTGATTTACGGCTCACGGGAAGAACGCTCTGCGGCGCGGCACTGCCGCTGGGGCAGTCACAGCACCATTCATCCGGCATAAAACCGCGTGTTTTGGCTTTTATGAGAGCTTTAGACGAAGAGTTGTGGCGAATTGGCGTTTCGGCAAAGACGCGCCACAACGAAGCCGCGCCGTCACAGCATGAGCTCGCGCCGATTTATACCACTACAAATATAGCGACGGATCACAATCAAATCACCATGGCTGTTATGCGAGATGTGGCAAGCGAACACGGGCTTGTGTGCCTGTTCCACGAAAAGCCGTTCCATGGAGTAAACGGTTCGGGCAAGCACAACAACTGGTCGCTTATCACAGATTCGGGCGTAAACCTATTAAAACCGGGTTCGACCCCGCAGACGAACGCGCAGTTTCTTACATTCCTTTGCGCGGTTATAAAAGCGGTGGACGAATACGCCGGATTGCTTGTCCTCTCCGCCTCCGGCGCGGGGAACGATTTGAGGCTCGGCGAAAAAGAAGCCCCGCCGAACATCATTTCCGTTTACTTAGGCGATGAGTTGACGAGGATTCTGGAGTGCATGGAAAACGAGACGGCTTATGTGGGTGTTGACAAACTGGAGCTGGAGACGGGCTTGGATGTAATCCCGCGCTTTCCTAAGGAGTCAACCGACCGTAACCGCACATCTCCGCTCGCGTTCACGGGCGACAAATTTGAGTTCCGTATGCTGGGCGCGTCATTCTCGGGGTCTGAGTCGAGCATGGTGATGAATACGATTGTCGCGCAGGCGTTAAAAGAGTTCGCGGACGTTTTGGAAAATGACAGAGACGCGCTTGACAAGCTCTTAAAGGAAACGATACACAAACACAAGCGCGTTATATTCAACGGCAACAATTACTCCGATGAATGGGAAGACACGGCGCGGGAGCGCGGTCTTATCGGCGCGGCATCCACGGTTGACGCTCTTCCGTACTATACGGACGAGAAAACGCTCAAACTGTTCGGAGAGCATGATGTTATGAGCGTTCCCGAAATAGAAGCGCGGCGCGAAATCGTAACGGAAAACTATATAAACACTATAAAGACAGAGGCGTTAGTGCTGCTGGATATGGCGCGGCGCGAGATAATGCCGGCGGCGGGGCGTTTTTCGGCGGAAATGTCAAGGGCTGTTACCGACATACGCGAGTCGGGAATAATGCACTGCGACCATGTGCGCGAAACTCTGGAAATAGCCTGTACGGGAGTGGATGTCTGTGCCGCCGTGTGCAAACAGCTTTACAAAGAGCTGAGAGACGAACACCCGGACAGCTATGCCGCCGCTAAACACTACAGGACGCGCGTTTTGCCGCTGATGATGAATTTGAGAAAAACAATCGATGCGCTTGAGCGCATCGTACCCGAGTGGCCTATGCCGACATATTCGGATTTATTGTTCTGGGAGTGATTACCAAGCATATAATTAGGTCGGCAACGCGCTGACTATCGGCGGCGCGGGCGGATAATAGGGCTCGCCCAAAGACTCCAGTATCCCGCGTGTGATGGCTGTCGCGTAGTTTTCAAAATTTTCGTCAAAAAGCTGATTGTCTATTGTGTTCGTGATGAACCCAAGCTCTACTAGCATGGCAGGAGCGAGCGTGTTCCTCAGCACGGAAAAATCCTCCTGCCTAACGCCCCTGTCGCTCTGAACGCCCGCGTTTACTATTTTACTATGCACATTTTCGGCGTATTGCGCGTTAATCGGCGCGGAATCGTACTGAATAAAGGTAGTCACACCGTTTGCGGATATGTTTGAAAATGAATCTCTGTGGAGCGAAACAAAAATATCGGCGTTGTTGCGGTTAGCCACCGCGCTTCTCTCCAATAACGGAACAAATACATCGGTATTTCTAGTCATAATGACCCTCTGCCCCTGTTCCTGCAACTTTTTCTGCACCGCCAACGCCATATTTAGATTATCGTTTTTCTCCATACGCACGCCGTTGACCGCCCCCGGGTCAAAGCCGCCGTGACCCGCGTCAATAACGATTACTTTCATAAAAAAATCACCATCCCTTAATGACTATCTTATGATAGTCACATAAAAATGGTGATTTTTGCCGTTGGGCGTTCGTAGGGCGCGACGCCCTTGGCGCGCCGTTCCGTATCCGTCGCGCCCTACGACATTTTTGTCCAATCCATGAAGTAGAACGGCTCGCCGTTTTCGTTTTCCCAGCACTCGCGGACATACTTGGCAAGCGGCATATCCGCCGGGGGAGCTATTGTTTTTCCGGCGGGGCTGTAAAACAGGTAATGAACATCGGCGGCAACGGCATAAACCTTGTTCTGTTCCGCCCACGGAGTACGAATCATGACAAATGTCGGTGTCTCCTGCGTTTTCCCGAGCAACTTAAAGCCATCCGCGAGCGGAAGCTCCATTCCGCGCAGGTCTATGTTTTTCTCCGTGTATTTGTTAAACATAGATATTTCTCTTACATTGCTAAGATTTTCAATAAAGGGAATACCGCCGATATTCAACAGAATATAACAGGCTCTTTCGCTTGCCGTTGTCAGCGGGTTTGCCGCCCACGGCGCAACGGCTTGCTTTTCTTTTTCCGCCGCGTCACTGCCAAGCAAGCACTGTATTTCGCGGGATAAACAACGTATTTCATCGGCGCAGACGGCGGCGGGCTTTCCTCTCTCTCCAATATTGTGTGACTCAATGGCGTTATTGAGAGCTAAAAGATTCGATTGCGTTGCAAGGTCGATAAGCGCGTCTCTGTCTATCTCCGCCCCGTCAAACATCGCCTTTTCAACGATTCCGTTTACCTTGTTCGCCATTGCCCGCGCTTCCTCAGCCACAACGGCAATTCCCTGCCCGTCATATCCTATCGTTGCCGATACTGTGGCGGTCAGTCCCGCCAAGCTCCAAAGTCGTTCGCCTATTTTTTCCAGTTTCCATAAAGTTCTGTTCATAACTCTTCTCCTTTTCAAATCCTAATAATTTTGTTAGCTGAGGGCGCAGTTTAGCCAAAGCTCTCCTGTGGTGCGACAGTACGGTGTTCAATTTCAGCCCGTTGCGTTCAGCGATTTCCGCAAACGAGAAGTCGCCGTAATACCGCTGTGTTATAACAATCCGCTCGATGTCGCGCAGTACCTTGAGCGATTCCAAAACGGCGTTCGCGTCCTCCGCCCGCAGGATTTCTTCCGCAATATCCGCCTCGTCAATCAGCGATGTTCCAGCTTCGTCAATGAGAAGCTGCTTAAAATCAGCCGCCTGCGCCATAAACTTACGGTAAGCTAATCGAACGCACACCACGGACATATAGCCGTAGTTCTCCTTATCCGGCGTATACAGCTTGCCGGAACGCAGATTTACATAGGCTTCCTGTACAATGTCCTCAGCCATCGAGGCAATATTTGGATGACCCGCGAACTTATGCTTTATAAGCCGTAAAAGCGAATTTCTAAGCTCTCCGTCCATCTATCAACCTCCCTCTCGAATACTGAAAGACCTTTCAATAGTATAAAGCATTTTAACCAATAATTTATTGCAATAAAAATGTAGGGGACGATGGCAATCGTCCCGTTGGTATACAATACCCGTCCCGCATTTTGTTTTCGTAGGGCGCGATGTCCACATCGCGCCGTGTATATACCGCAACCCATGGGCAAACCACGGGCGGACGAACGACCGCCCCTACAGGGTACGGCGTTTTCGTAGGGGACGCCCTTGGTCGTCCCGTTTTTTTCACATCGTCCCGCCGTTCACGGGCGGATTACCATCCGCCCCTACAACGTCCCGTCCGAATCCAATGTCACAAAATAATCATACATCGGCATAAGCGACAACATACCATCGGCAACCCGCCCCGCAAGCTCCGGCGAAAACAGCTCCTTGCCGTTCGGCTGCATATGATTCAGCGATACCGACTTTCTGTTGTACCACAACGCCGTCTTTTCGGTCGGAGCTTCCTTTTTTCGCGCGTACTCCGCGCCCTCTAGCTTAAACTCGTCCTGCTCGTCCAAAAAGGCGGCAAGTTTCTCGAACTTTTTCGGGTCGCGGTCAATCCGCGCCCTAAACTTCGTCATTGTCTCCGCCCTCGCCTGATAAAAACCCATCCCATAGCCCCAATATTCAGTGCCGATGTCAAACCAGAACACAGGAACAGATGTCCACTCCTCGCTTGGGCGTTCCAACGAAAACCACATATTCTCGTGGTACGGTCTGCCGTCACGCACGCGCCGCGCGTCCCTGTAAATGCGTGACAGCTTTTGGATAAACCCGTAGTCCTTGCACACAGCCGTAACACGCTCAAATACATCAGAACTAAGCTCTTTCATCGGTGTCTGTAAGTGCCGCTTAAAATCGTCCTTATGCTCCTCGAACCACGATTTTTCATTGTTCAGTTTTAATCCCCACAAAAAATCTATAGTATCAGTTGTAAATCCTTTGAACATCATCAAAACTCCTCATATATTGCTCAATAACTTCATGTCCGCTGTTTGTGTACCTGAAATTGGTCAAACCCGGCACTCTCATATTAATCGCAAGCCCGATGTGCTCTCTGCCCATCGCGCTCTCTTTCCCGTCAATCGAATTGCTCTGGCGCGATACCACAAACGCCGGGAACTCCGCCCCGTTCAACTCATCGGGCATAATAACACCCGGTTTGTGCGTATGCCCGTTAAGCATAAAATCAATACCAATTCTGTTCAGCTCGTCAATAGCCTCGCGCTTGAATCCCTCCGCGTAATCATTTCCCTCTATTTTTGTAATGGGTATGTGGCAGATTGCCACTTTTGTATCTATTCCCGGCGCGTTATACTCCTCCTCGTCTATGTTCCTGAGAAATTCCAACTGCTTGTCCCTGTAATCGTCAAAATGAGCCGTGCCGTAGAACTCCCACCAGTCGTCCGCGTGGTCTTCGCCGACATCCAGTACAACGCCCCAAACGCTGCCCAATCTGAATGTGTAATAGAACTTGCCCTCGTCAGCTCCCGTATAGCGGTCAAGCCTGTCGGCGTATTTCGCCTTCACCTCGTGGTTTCCCCGCGCGTATACAACGGGTATGTTCCCGCCTGTGACGTTGTACGCGATTTTTAACGCGCGTGTCAAATCCTCCTCACCCGTGATGAAAGACGCATGGTCGCCCAGTAATACAAGACAATCCAGTTCATTGATTTCAAAAACCCAGTTACTGATAGTAAGCTCCGACTCTTTAAGGTAATACGAAGCCGTCTTCACGGGGGTTCTCACAAAATCATGCGTATCCGAAATCGCGTAGAATTGGGGAAACTCACTGACCGGACTAAAGTTGAACAATCTGCTGCTGTACTTGCCGCCTTGAATCGCGTCATACGGCCCGCGCATTATCATAGTCTGCGCGTGTATCTCGTATGATTTCGCGCTGTCCAGAACGCTCATAGGCACAATAACCTTGTGAACCTTACCGCTCCGCGCCGATCCGTTGTATGTATCGTAGTAAGCGTTCCCTCCGCACTCAACCCTAACAAGACTGTCGGCGCGTGTGGTGAATACTATCTGATAATCGCTGCCAACGGCAAAGACCGCCGGCCCTTCGGCAAACCCGCCGGGTTGTATCCCATACGCAAAGCAGAATATGACAACGCTCAAAATCGCGGAAAGCCCGTATACAACGCCTTTTTGCAATGCCGTCAACCGCAGCAGCAGTAATGTTATCACCGCGGCAAGTGCCATATACAAAGCAAGCCGAATAAACTCTCTCAAAATAAACATCCAACCGAAAAACGCCTCTGTGAACATATAAATCAGCGCGGCGGTGAATATTACGGTGAGTACGGAGACAATCAGACGAGCCGTGTCATTTTTGCGGAACAGTCCCGCCGATACGCCGATGACCGTCAGCAGAGCCATAACTAATACAGGGAAAATGTGTATACCGACAAGGTCGTAGACACCGCTCCAGAAGTGCCGCATTGAAAAGAAAAACATGGCGTTGATAACCGCCAGCGCGGTAATAACACTATACACACCTTTGATTCTTCGCATAATTTTCCCTCCTGCGGGCGGTCTGATGACCGCCGTTACGATTTGCGGGCGGATTGCCATCTTGCGGGCGGACGAACGGCCGCCCCTACGATGATTTCCGCAAATTTGAGACAACCAATCCCGTAAGCACCAGTACCGCGCCAATCCAGCCTGTCGCCGTCAACGCTTCGTCAAAAAACAGCCGCGCGGTCAACAGAGCCGTCACCGGAACGAGATAGATATAGACATTTGCTTTGACTGCTCCTAAAATGTATGCGGCCTTGTTCCATGTCACATAACACAACGCCGATGCTATCACACTCAGAAAGAGAATCTGAGCCAAGTGCCGCGTATCTTTGAGTATTTCAAGATGAAACTCCGTTTTCAGCAGAAACACCATCGGTATGAACAGCAGATTCCCGTAAAAGAATATGCGCCTTGTCGCCGCTAAGACGTTGACGTTCTTGCCGTCCGTCTTCTTGACCGTAAGCGTATATACCGCCCAACAGACAGCCCCTCCCAACGCCAGTATGTCGCCTTTGGGATAGACTTTAGGAATCCCGCCCTGAAACAGAATCAGAACAACGCCCGTCATCGCCACAATGAATCCCGCGAAAAACGCGGCACTGAGTTTTTGCCGCCATAATATCGCGGCGAAAATTCCGGTAAACAGCGGCGCGGCTGTCACGAGTAACGAGGTGTTGGATACCGTGGTAAACGAAAGAGCCTCGTTTTCAGCCAGAAAATATAATGTAACGCCGCACGCGCCCGCGAGAAAGTAAAGAAACTCCCGCTTAAACGAAACCGGGCGCATGAACCTCGGATGTATGACCCAGAGCAGTATGTAAGCAATGACAAAGCGGATTATCATGATTTCATCGGGTCTCATGCCCGCGTTGAGCAGCATACGTGTCGCGGCAAAGGTAGAACCCCATATCAGAATAGAGAACAATGCCAAACAGTGCCCCGCCCAGTTGTTGTTTTTCATTTTAATTTTCATAATGAGTTTTACACGACCGAATTTCTATGGTCTTGTCGGTTATACGATAGACCAAGCGGTTACTCTCGTCAATCCGGCGACTCCAATAACCCGCTTTATCGCCCTTGAGCGGTTCGGGCTTCCCCAACCCTTGATATCCGTTACGTTGGATGTCTTGCAGCAGTTTATTGATACGCAGCAACGTCTTTTTATCTTGTGTCTGCCAATACAGATAATCCTCCCATGCTTCGCGGGAAAATTTCAACGGTTCATTCATCTGTTGCCATAGCCTCCAACTCCGCCATGGTTTTAATCACAACGTCTCCTCTCTCTATCTGCTCCAATGACCTTTGGAGATGACTTTTGTTTGACTTGCTGAAAAATGGATCCGCAATTACTTCAAAAGGCAGCCTTTGCTCCCGTATCACCGCTTTTGCAAACATATTTACCGCAACTGAAGTGTTCATACCTACAGAAGCGCAAAACTCCTCAAGAGATTTTTTTACATCTTCATCTATGCGGACATTCAAAGTTGTTTGTGCCATAGCTTTCACCTCATTATTTGTTGTATGTACATTGTATAATGTTTCTTATACCGTGTCAATATTTTTATCCAAGAGCAAAAAAACACATGAAGTATTTGCCATTAACCTCAAATTCATATATAATAAAGGCGCGGGCGGACGAACGACCGCCCCTGCGTGGTTGCGATTATTGTAGGGACGACCTGCGGTCGTCCGCGAACGCACAGAGTGCGTCCCTACAAAGCGTGTGATTTATATAAAATTTTACGGAGGCACAAATGAAATATATAGTACTGTTGGGAGACGGCATGGCCGACTTGCCCATACCCGAACTGGGCAACAAAACACCTCTGCAAGCCGCGAATAAACCCGCGATGGACTTCCTCGCTCAAAACGGAACTATGGGCATGGTAAAGACCGTGCCGGACGGCATACCGCCCGGGAGCGATGCGGCAAACCTGTCCGTATTCGGTTATGACCCTAAAAAATATTACACCGGGCGTTCACCAATCGAAGCCGTAAGCATGGGCATAAACTTATCGCCGACTGATGTTGCCGTGCGCTGCAATCTTGTGACCCTATCAAGTGATAGTATATCAAGTGATAGGGACGATAAAACCATCATCGACTACAGCGCGGACGAAATCACCACCGAAGAAGCGAAAATTTTAATCGAAGCCGTTGCCGCGCAACTCAACGATAACGAAGTGACTTTCCACCCCGGAATCAGCTACCGTCACTGCATGGTCTGGAATAACGGCACTACCGGGCTTGGACTTACTCCCCCGCATGATATTCTCGACCGCGTGATTGCCGGATACCTTCCGAAAAACGAAAAGCTACTGCGGCTGATGCGGGACAGCTATGAGATTCTGAAAAATCACCCCGTCAATCTCAGACGCAAGGAGAACGGGCTTCACACCGCCGACTCCATTTGGCTTTGGGGCGAGGGTACAAGGCTGTCCGTTCCAAGTTACAGGGATAAATATAATCTCACCGGATCGGTCATTTCGGCTGTGGATTTGCTGAAAGGCATAGGTATTTGCGCGGGGTTAGATGTCATTGACATCCCCGGCGCAACGGGCAATATCCACACCAACTACGAGGGGAAAATGAACGCCGCGTTAAACGAGCTGAAATCGGGCAAAGATTTTGTCTACATTCACATCGAAGCCCCCGATGAATGCGGGCATAGACATGAAATCGAAAACAAGGTTCTGTCGATAGAACTAATCGACCAAAAAATATTAAAACCATTGCTTGACGGGCTTACTTTTGACGATTACAAAATATTACTCATGCCCGACCACCCGACGCCGCTGTCTCTGAGAACGCACACCTCTGACCCCGTACCGTTCGTGATATATGACAGCCGCGATTCCGCCGGTAGGGCGCGATGCCCTCAGCGCGCCGTGTATGACGAGGAACACGCCGCCAAAACCGGAATCTATGTCGCCGAAGGACATAAATTGATGGACTTGTTTTTGGGTACAGTCTAACTATCATCAAGGAGGTTCGTCATGAAAATATTGGTAATAGGCGGAACACAATATGTCGGTGTTCATCTAGTTAAGAATCTGTTAGCTGATGAACATGAGATTACAATCGCAACTCGTGGCAAGGCAAGGGATTATTTCGGCGATACCGTTAATAGAATCATTATTGAGCGAACCGATGCGGAGAGTATATACCGGGCTTTGAATGGAAAACATTACGATGTCATATATGACAGTCAAGCCTATTCATCCAACGAAATAAAATATCTCATGGATGTCGTATCTTGCGAAAAATATATAGAAACATCAACCGTTTCCGTGTACTTGCCGAATTTCAAAGCAGCACAGCCTGAATCTGATTTTGACCCTGTCAGTTACACGTTAAAGTGGTGTTCGAGAAACGATTTCGGATTTGATGAAGTAAAGCGTCAGGCAGAGTGTGCCATATTTCAAGCATACAGTCATATACCCTCTGTAGCCGTGCGATTTCCGCTTATAATCGGAGAAGATGACTATACAAAGCGATTGTATTTTTACGTTGACCGCATTGTTAAGTCCAAGCCAATACATATAGATAATCTGTCCGTTCAAATGGAGTTTATTATGTCGGACGAGGCTGGCAGATTTCTTGCATGGCTTGCAACAGGCAAATTCTGCGGCAGCATTAACGCGGCAAATATAGGCAGCGTAAGATTGAGCGATATAGTTGATTATGTGGAGAAAGAATCTGGTATTAAAGCTATAATTTCAACAAATGGTGAATGCGCCTCGTTTAATGGCTTTCCGGATTACGGCTTGAATTTGAGCAAGGCAAAAAACATAGGATATGATTTTCCTCAACTGGATTCCTGCTTGTATAGCCTATTGAATAAATATATCGAAATTGCCAAAGGCGACTAAAACGGAATTTATGAATATATGCGTGATAAGTAATACGCGGGCGGTCAATGACTGCCATACATGGGTATAAGTATTATCGGCGGAGGACTAATTCAATGCGAACCGAACAGGAAATGATGGATTTAATACTATCCGTTGCCAAAGCAGACGAACGTATTCGCGCCGTTAGAATGAACGGCTCACGTGCCGACCCGAACGCTGAAAAAGACTGTTACCGTGATTATGACATCGTTTATACTGTGACGGAAACAACCTCTTTTTTGGCGGACAAAAACTGGATTCTAAACTTTGGCAGCCCATTGATTGTGCAGGAGCCTGACTCCAACGATTTGGGGTGGGGTATTGACCACGATTTTTCACGGCGTTATGCTTGGTTAATGCTGTTCGATGACAGTACGCGCATAGATTTGAGCATCGAAATAAAAGACGAGACAGATATAAATTATACCGCCGACACGTTAACCGTACCGCTTTTAGATAAGGACGGTATCTTTCCCGATATTCCCCCGTCCAACGACAGCGGTTATTGGATAAAGCCGCCGTCAAAGGAGAAATATTACGGATGCTGCAATGAATTTTGGTGGTGTTTGAATAATGTCGCCAAAGGTATCGCCAGAGACCAACTGCCGTATGCCATGCGGATGTATACCGGGGTTGTGCATATAGAGCTTGAAAAAATGGCTGAATGGTATATCGGTATTATCAATGATTTTTCAGTAACTTCCGGTATGTGGGGTAAGTATTTCAAGAAATATCTGCCGCCGGAATTTTATGAAATGTATGTGAAAACATATTCAGACGGCAACTATGATAATTTGTGGTCTGCTATTTTCACGACTTGCGATTTATTCCACGCATTGGCGGTATCGGTCGCGGAACACTGCGACTTTGACTATAAACAAAATGAAGAAGACGGAATACGTGAATATATGCGTATGATACGTTCATAGGGGACGATGTGGGACAAAAAAAGGGAGGGTTGACAAGCACGAGGGCATATGTTATAATCCCCCGTGTGAGTGATATTGCTTCTATAGCTCAGGCGGCAGAGCGCATCCTTGGTAAGGATGAGGTCACCAGTTCGAATCTGGTTAGAAGCTCCATGAAAACCCTCTAAGATTG
>WRJE01000027.1 GCA_009782385.1 Oscillospiraceae bacterium
ACAAACCCCAAAGCGAGGTGTAAGAATGATCGGCTAGTCCTTTTCAACAACGTAACGAAATCCCCGATACCGGGGGTGTGTTGGAATTGGGCTGTCATCGGAAGCGGTATTATCCGTTTGCCATTTATGTCCTTTCCGGCACAGGAAAGGACTTATTTATGTCAATAATTAACATTTCCAACCTAACATTTGCCTATGACGGCAGCTACGACAACATTTTCACCGATGTCTCATTCCGTATCGACACCGACTGGAAGCTGGGCTTCACCGGGCGCAACGGGCGCGGCAAAACCACGTTTCTAAAACTGCTCATGGGGCAATATGAGTATCGCGGCACGATAACCGCGAGCGTGGATTTTGAGTATTTCCCCTTTGATGTCGCGGATTTGTCCTGTGATACGTTGGGGATACTGTCCTCAATAGCTCCGGACGCTCCGCTGTGGCGGATTCAGAAAGAGCTGTTCAAACTGGAAGTCGGCGAAGACGCGCTGTACCGCCCGTTCAATACCCTGTCAAACGGCGAGCGGACAAAGGTATTGCTGGCGGGTCTGTTCCTGCGCGAGAACAGCTTCCTGCTCATTGACGAGCCGACAAATCACCTTGATATGACCGCCCGCCGTACCGTTGCGCGTTATCTGAACAGCAAGAACGGTTTTATTCTCGTTTCGCATGACCGCGCTTTTATGGACGAATGCGTTGACCATGTGCTGTCAATAAATAAGGCGGACATCGAGGTGCAGAGCGGCAATTTTTCAAGTTGGTTTCATAATAAGCAAATGAGAGATGATTTTGAGCTTGCGGAAAACGAGAAGCTGAAAAAAGACATCAAGCGGCTTGAAAAGGCGGCGCGGCAAAGCTCGCAATGGGCCGATAAGGTCGAGTCAACCAAAATTGGCAAGGGTCATTCCGGTATTGAAAAAAGCCTTGACAGCAGAGCGTATATCGGCGAAAAATCCCGCCGTATGCAGCAGCGACGGAAAAATATTGAAAGACGGCAGCAAACGTCTATCGACGAAAAATCGGAACTCCTAAAAAACATAGAGAACGCCGGCGAGCTGAAAATCCGTCCGCTGAAATACCATACCTCACGGCTGATAACATTGGAAGACGTGACCGTTAACTACGGCGGCAGGGATATAGTCAGCGGTGTTGGTTTCACAGTTGAGCAGGGTGACAGAATCGCGCTGCTCGGCGGCAACGGGAGCGGCAAGAGCAGTCTGCTGAAGCTGATACGCGGCGAAAACATCCCCCACAGCGGAGCGGTGAACGTTCCGGGCAGATTGAGCGTATCGTATGTGCCGCAGGACACGTCTTTCCTGTCGGGCGATTTAGACAGTTACGCCGCAGAATGTCAAATCGACATAACTCTGTTCAAAGCTATGCTGCGTAAACTGGATTTCTCGCGCGTGCAGTTCGATAAGGATATGCTCGATTTCAGCGCGGGTCAAAAGAAAAAGGTGCTGCTCGCCCGCAGTTTATGCGAGCGCGCACACCTGTATATCTGGGATGAACCGCTTAATTACATTGACGTGCTGTCACGGGTGCAAATCGAGGATTTGATTCTTGAGTATCACCCGACATTGCTGTTTGTCGAGCATGACCGCTCGTTTGTTGAAAAAATCGCCGAAAAGGTTATTGATTTATAAGAAGGGTGTCCCCTACTTGATTACCAGATTAAACTCAACATTCTCAAGTTCTTCCTGAAAATCCTCGCCGCATTCTATAATAATATCGTTATCACTGTTAGTTATCCAGTTAACGGTTACTTTCTTCTCGTCCGAAGCGTTGTCGTCCATACTAATCAAAATATTGAACAGCAGCTTTGCCGTGGAGCTATTGAAATACTCCATGGCACAGTCGAAAGTAAGCGACTCAAAATCAGACTCCAGATAAGTATCGAGCCATTCGTTGACATCGGCGAAAAAAGCAATCACGTTTTCGTGAAAACTCTCTCCCTCAATTTTCATATATCCTTTCTCTTCGTCAATTAAGATATAAGGTGTCGAGCCGGTCCTCTCTTTTTCAATACGAACTGCCATATATTCATTCCCCCCTGCTAATTGTGACAAACATTGAAAAGAAACTTTTATCTTCTTCAAACGGTACAAATGAGTATTCGATTTTTGAAGTGGCGCGTTTGGCGATTTCGATTAAGCCAATGCCGCCGCCCTTGCTCTCCGGATTCGTGTTATCGGCTTTTATCATTTCTCTGTAATACTTCCGCAAATCCTTCTTATCAAGAGTATTGATATAATCTATTCTTTCTTTTAGAAACTCAATACTGCTGTTATTCATAACATTGCCGCTCTGCAAGAAATACGTTTTATCCCTTGAACCGAGAACAAACGCGCCCTTGGGTACATCAGTGAGTCTTGAACTAATCTCAACCTGCATCTTCTCCTGAGAGTACATCAGCATATTGTTCATTTGCTCGACAAAAACCGAAAACACCGAATGCGACACATTAGTCGTCAGCTCGTCAAATTCGAGACATTTTCTTACGGTGTCGGCAATGCCCTCAATACCGTCCGCCCACAGCGGTCCGCTGTAAATAATGTTGATGTTGAGCTTGCTGATCATGTTATAATACTCTAGCATGTCTAAAATCATTGTCCTACCCCCTAATATTTTATAAATGTGTATCTGTTGCGGCCGTTATGCTTAGATGAATACAGAGCTTCGTCAGCGCGTGTGGTATAGTCTTCGGTTTTATGGTCGGGCGATATTTCCGTGACTGTCGTTCCTCCGACAGAGATAGTTACATGACCTATATTCTCGTTTTTTTCATGGGGAATTTTCAGTTCTCTAACATTAACAAGCACTCTTTCGGCTACAATGGCCGCGTCTGCTTCGGCAGCTCCCGGCAGAACCGCGATAAATTCTTCGCCGCCGTATCTCGCGACAAAATCATCGGGTCTCATTATGCTTTTCTTAAGTGCTTCCCCCAGAGATTTAAGGCACTCGTCACCGGCGGCGTGACCGTATGTATCGTTGTACTTCTTGAAGTTGTCCACATCCATCATAAGGATACTCAGGCAGCCGCCCGAACGCGCTAATGACTTAATTATGCGTTTAATGCTCTCCTCCATGAACCGCCTGTTATACATACCTGTCAGAGCATCGTAATGAACCTTATCAACCAAATCAAGTTTACTTGTATTCAGATTATCGGTCGCTCTGTCTGAAATTTTTGTCATCCTGCGAAGCTGCTTGAGCAATCTGCCGTACTCTTTGACAAGACCCGCGAAAACCGCCCCGTCAACAGCAATGCCGCCGCTCTTCACTTCTTCCAAGTGTGCTGTGGCATTATTAAGTACATTCTGCTCCTTTTCAAATAGATCCACCGTTTAATCCCCTCCTCCGTAAAAAATATATTGTCGGTTTCTTACGGCTTGAAAGTTATCAGTTCAAAGTCGTCTCTTCTGGGCTGCTCCCCTCGATGCGCTTCAAAAACCTCCCATATTTTATCTGAAATAACAGATTGTTTTTCGTCGTGATTTTCGATTATCGTCTGCTTAAACTGGCTGTACCCGAACGGGCGAGCGGGAGTGCCGCCTATCTGGTCGAACAGACCGTCTGAGGCGATATAGTATTTATAGTCGGGATTTGCGGCGATGTTATTAACTTCAATGTCGTCTTTACTGCCAATTTTTCCTTCGCCCACAAATATTTTCTGACCTTTTACACGTTTTACCTCTTTGCCGTCACATATGAAAACACTGGTATTTCCGGCGGAAATCGTTACGTCCCCCGTCTCTTTAGATATGTACATAACCGCCAAATCGCAGCCATCGCGTATATCGGCAGATTTGCTCCTCTTAGCTCCCGCGTTATAAGAAAGACTGAAAGCCTGAATAAACCGCTGTTCAAGAAGCCAGATAATTTCCGCGGTATCCTTATAGTTGCTCTCCGTAACAATATCGTCAAGTGCCGATGCCACAAGCATTGTCAGCAACGCGCCCGGTGTACCGTGACCGGTACAGTCGCACACACAGAGTACCGCGCCTTCGCTGAAATTCTTTATCCAATAAATGTCGCCGCCCACTATGTCGCGGGGATCCCATTTTACCGAGTAATCCGAAAAAGCCTGTTCAAAGGCTTTATCTTTGGGCAGAATGCTGTGCTGTATCTTGCTCGCGTACTTTATGCTGTCCATCATGGCCTCGGAGACGGCTTCGGCGCGTTCCTTATCAAGATTCGCCTCGTGCGCGGCTCTCTCCGAATCCATTTTTTCGTTAAGATACTTGCTCAGGCCAATCGCGGTCGCGTTAACCGAGTCCTTCATGACAGAGAAATAGCCCTTGTATTCGGTTCTGATTTTTACATCGAGCTGACCGTCGGACATCTTTTGAAGAACGTGAGCCACTTCATCTATGGGCGTAACAATAGCGTCGAGCAAACGGTTGAGTTCCGAGGAAATCTCGCCCCAACTGCCCCTGTATTCCGCTATGTGCGTGCGGTGCTGGAGCATTCCGTTTGTGGCGTTTATGATAAGACCGCGCGTCTCCTGCATGAGTTTGTTAAGCGAGTTCTGCATCTTGTCAAAATTCTCGTAAAGCATTCCAATTTCATCTTTTGCCTTAATAGGCTTTGTCGATACAGGCTCATTGAAAACGCCGTCAACAATTTTCTTTGACATTTTCGAGAGTTTGGAAATAGGTCTGTCAACCTTTATTTTAAGGAAGACGAATAAGAATATCAGCATCACGGCGGCGAAAATAGATGTTATAAACACAGAACCCCAAGCGACAGCACTCAAGGCCTCATCGAGCGATACTGCGTGGTGATTGCTGAATATGTCACGCATATAGACTATCATAACAATCGCGTAAACAAAGAAAAGCAGAAAACTAATCAAAATAACATCGGAACTAATCTTCTTTGGTTTCTTTTTTTTCTCTCTCATTACAGCAAACCTCCCAGCAAATGGTTTTGTGTTCACATCACCAATTTATATTGTAGCATAACAGCAAAAAATATGCAATAGGTAAAGTGCGTTTTTGGACATATTTTTTGTTATGTCAAGTATTAAATTACTTTCCCCCATTGCAAACGCCCCCTGCCTTGTGTTACAATAACATTGGACAGGGGGCGCGTTCATGGCAATTATTAACGAAATGTTCCAAAACCTTTGGAAGACTATAACTTCGGCGGGCTGGCGCGATGTGTTGGACATTGCGGTAGTTTCGCTGATTGTATATCAGCTTCTTAAACTTGTTTACCGCTCCAAAGCCATGCGGGTTCTCAGCGGCACGGCGGCGGTGCTTGCCGTCATGCTTCTGGCGGAAATACTTAATCTGTATTTACTTAGATTTCTGTTTTCAACCTTTGTTACGGTCGGTTTAACCGCGTTGGTCGTTGTGTTCCACCCTGAGCTTAGAAAGGCTCTTGAGCAGTTCGGCTCGGCAAATATCAAAAAAATCGTCACACGCGAAATACTAAGCACATGGGAAACCGCGATTATTCAGACGGTCGAAGCGTGCAAAATGCTCGCGTGGGCGCGTGAGGGTGCGCTTATCGTGTTCGAGCGAGCCATACATCTAAACGACTATATAAAAACCGGAACTATAATAAACGCCGATGTGACCTCCGACCTTCTGCGTAATATTTTCTTTCCGAAAGCC
Organism: Oscillospiraceae bacterium; assembly: GCA_009782385.1. Taxonomy (GTDB): domain Bacteria; phylum Bacillota; class Clostridia; order Oscillospirales; family UBA929; genus WRMG01. The sequence continues at coordinate 5,625 of WRJE01000027.1, forward strand.
CCCATGCACGATGGCGCGGTCATTATCCGGAACGCTAAAATAGGCGGCGCGGGCTGTATGCTTCCATTAACCGGCAATCAAAATATCAGCCGCGATTTAGGTATGCGCCACAGGGCGGGCATCGGCATGAGCGAACAGTCCGACGCGGTCGTTATTATCGTATCGGAGGAGACGGGTTCAATTTCGGTGGCGACCGATGGTATGCTCAAGCGGCACTTAACGCCCGAAACCCTTGAAAAACTGCTGCGAAGCATATTTATACCGCAGCAGGAAAAAGAAAAACCCATATCCGACCGCTTCTTTGCGTTCCTGAGAGGTAACAGAGATGAGTAACAATCAAAGAAGATTATTATGGATGGTTATATCCGTTGTTTTAACCACATTACTGTGGCTTTATGTAATGGTCATCGAAAACCCCGATTCAACACAAACCATCAGAAACGTCCCCGTCAGCTATACGGGCGAGGAAATTCTCGCCGCCAAAAATCTCGAGATTATCGAGAATATAACAGGTACTGTTGAATTTACATTTAACGGGCGGCTGACAGATTTGAACAAACTCGATAACAAAAATGTCAGAGCGATGGTCGATGTGTCGGGTATTAGCCAACCGGGGATAGTTACCCGTGTATATGAACCAGATTTCCCCGATAATCTGAAAGGCACTTCGTTGAGCGCGATTGCGAGCAATCCCCGGTATGTCCAGCTTTTAGTTGATTCTATTATTACCAAAGTTATTGAAGTGCGGCTCGTCCCCAATATAGAACCTGCGGAGGGTTATATAACCGGGCAGTACGCCCTCGAACACCGCGAAGTCAGAATAGTCGGTCCGTCAACTATTTTGGATTTAATCGAATATGCCGAAATCACACTCAACCGGAACGATGTTTCTCTCCCCATAGACACCCTGCAACCGTTCAAATACAAGGATTTTGAAGGCAACGAAATCCCCGGGGATAATATTGATTCCGAGTATCAGGAAATTCGGGTTTACGTACCAATACTAAAACTGAAAGAAGTCCGTCTTGATGTCAGATTCCTTGACGGCGGCGGCATTACGTCTGAGGATAATATATATTATGAAATAGACCCGCCAAGTATCGTATTAAGCGGCGAAGCCTCGGTAATGGATGGAGTTAACACTATAACCCTCCAGACCATTGACCTGTCCAAACTTGAAAACAGCGGCAGTATTGAGTTCCCGATACCGCTTCCGAACGATTGCACGAACCTGAGCGGTGAAACGACCGCCGTGGTGAAGATTGACATAGTCGGAGCGCAAATACTGAAATTAAGAACGCCGTATATTGAGATTGTAAACGAAGATTTGCCCGAAGGTTATACTATACGAACCACAATGAATGAGGCGGAAGTTATTATACGCGGTCCCGAAAATATTGTCGTTTCGGTAGAGCCGCACAATATCCGCGTTGTTATTGATTTGACTAATCAGACACTCAGTCCGGGACACTCACTGTATCCCGCCGCCGTGTATATCGACGGTTTTCCGAGAGTAGGCGCGGTGGGCGACTTAAACGTCGCGGTTGAGGTTGTTCCGATAGATATGGAACGTGATATGCAATGACGCAGACTGTAACGGTCACTCGCGGTTATTCGCGCGGTTTTGTCGAGGTTGAGATGACGCGCCCCTCTGCGTGCGGAAACTGCGCCGAATGCGGCGGCTGCGCCGCGCCGCGTGAAGTTGTGCGCGTTATGGCGCGCGGCGGCGCGGGCGCGAAGCCGGGAGACGAGGTTATTATCGAGAGCAGGTCAGGAAACATTTTAGGGCTTGCGGCATTGGTATATCTAATGCCGCTCGCTTTGTTCTTCGCGGGTTATGCTTTCGGCGCGGTGTTCGGCGGCTTGGGTTTCGCTCTGGGTATCGCACTGATTGTACCGCTGAATAAACTGGCGGGTAAAAAAGTAGTTTATGAAGTCGTTAATAATAATTAACTGAATACGGGAGGATAACGTGAATAAGCGCAAATCAGTGCTATATATAGCGTCAAGTCTGGACGGATATATCGCTACCGCCGAACATGGAATGGATTGGCTGTTCGGCGTTGAAGGCGATGGTGATAATGGCTTTGCTAAATTCTATGATACTGTAGATACCGTGCTTATTGGCAGGACAACTTTCGATTGGATTCTGCGTCATGAAAAATCGGTGGACGCAATTTATAAAGACAAAGAATGTTTCGTTTTTACACGAACAGAAAGACCACCAATTAAACATATAACTTTTATCCACAATGATGCCGCGGGGTTCGTGAAAGAGTTAAAGCGCAAAGACGGTAATAATATTTGGATTGTCGGCGGCGGAGAATTGCTCCAAGTCTTTATAAAAGAGAAATTGGTTAATGAGATATTCGTTACCGTTGCGCCGATTTTACTTGGCAAAGGTGTTCCTCTGTTCAAAGACAATGATTTTCAAACACATTTATCACTAATAAATGTAAATCGTTATAATCAATTCGTAGAACTTCATTATGAGGTTGTGAAATAATGTGCCCGAGGTGGTGTAAGAAAAAGATAGTTAATAATTCATTTTAATTTCGGCTAAATCAGAGAACATTTCCAGAACATAATCGGCTTTCTCATATGAAGCGGCATCGCCAACGGCTATTGCCGTCATCCCGGCCTCTTTTGCCGCGTCGATACCCGCGTAAGCGTCCTCGACAACAACGCATGAGCCGGGGCAAACACCTAAGTATTCCGCCGCTTTAAGAAACACTTCGGGATGGGGTTTCGACTGTGAAATATTGTTTCCATCGGATATCGCGTCAAAGAAATCAATAAGCCCGACCCTGTCCAATATCTCCCGCGCGTTCTTGCTCGATGAGCCGATTGCCAGACGATGCCCTCTCTTTTTAAGCAGCGCAAGCGTATCGCGCACCTCTTTTGAAACGTCATCCGGTTTCATGCCGCTCAACAGTTTGCGGTAACAATCGTTTTTCTCAGCCGCGAGAGCGGCTTTTTCTTCGCCGCTTAATGGAGAACCCTCATATTTTTCAAGTACAATTTCCAGCGATTCCATGCGCGAAACGCCGCGCAAACGGTTATTTATCGTCTCGTCAAAATAAATTCCTTTACTGTCGGCGAGTTTCTTCCACGCCGCGTAATGGTACATATCCGTAAAGACAATTACCCCGTCTAAATCAAATATAATCGATTTCATCATAAAATCTCCTCTCTGTTTATCCGTTAATTGCATGGTGGAATACTCCGTTAATTTGCAGTGTGCTAATGTCGTTTTCTATTGCAAGCGGGTTGTCATCGTAATCGCCGCGTCACCGCGGATGATAAACCCGTATTCACATTCATTATTTCCCCAAGAGCACACAAGACTGAACCCCTTTATTGTATTGCCCGGTTCATAATCCCCGCTGAAGGAACTCAACGGCGGTTTGTGACATAATCCACTTGAAATTATCTTCACGGTCATAAGCGTTGCCATTCCATTTATTCATACCCATTACCCAGTAAATTTCTAAATCTCCCGCCTTAGCGGAAATATCCATGTTTTTGTTATTTACTGTAATGCGCGGAGGGTTATCCGGCGCAGCACTCCTGTTCACCGCAAACGCCACGCTCAACACGGCGACCAATGTCACCGCCGCAACGCTAATGACCCGCGATGGTCTTTTGAAGTTCAATATGCGCTTCACACGCTCTTCCATTACCGCGCCCCTCCTTGTGTTCGTTTATCAAGCGCACAAGTTCGTCTGCTTGCTTGTCGGACAATCCCCTGCCGCCGATGAACGATGTAATAAATCGCGGCAGCGACCCGCCGAATGTATCTTCAACGTATTTCCGGCTCTGCCCGCCGTAAAACTGTTCACGGGTCAAAGCCACGGTGACAGTCGCGTTTTCGTTCTTGAATATCCCGCGCTCACACAACCGCCGCAGCATGGTGTATGTAGTGGACTTTTTCCATTGCATGACTTCGGCGGCAAGTTTTACGAGGTCGGGGGACTTAATCGGCGTGTTATCCCAAATAAGGTCGGCAAACCGCGTTTCCTGTTCGCCCAACTTGTAATCCTCCATACGATTACCCTCCAAGTTTAATGACGTTAAGCTATTTACAGTTTAACATCATTAAACTTGAATGTCAACAAAAATTTTCGCAATATGACCTCAAACCGAAAAAAATGCCGCCCGACAAGGTTAACAAACGCTTTTCAACATACACAAGCCTCGGCGCATATAATGTGTCCGAGGTGATTTTTTTGCTCCGTGAAATCATTCAGGCCGCGCTTCTGGTTACCGCGCTGTCCACCGACGCGCTCGTGGCGGGTTTTAGTTACGGCGTTAACAACGTGAAAATACCGCTGAAATCCGCGTTGGTTATCAACGCCGTATGCGGTGCGCTGCTTGCGCTGTCTATTTTTTTCGGCACATTGCTCAACTCCGTCATGCCGCCCGGAACTGCCGCGGGTATCAGCTTCACGCTGCTGTTCGGCTTGGGGCTTATCAAGCTGTTCGACGGTTTTATAAAACGGATGATAAAGAGCGGAAAGGCGTTCGGCAACTTCAAGTTCAAGTTGCTGAACCTTAATTTTATACTGCACGTTTATGCCGAACCGGAGCAAGCGGATATCGATGCTTCGCGCATACTGTCTCCCAAAGAAGCCGTCACTCTCGCCGCCGCGCTGTCGCTTGACGGGCTGTCCGTTGGCTTTGGTGTTGGGTTAGTCGGAGCTAATCCTTTGTTGGTCGTGGGGCTGTCACGGATATTTGACTTTGCCGCGATAATGCTCGGCGTGCTTTTCGGTCGGCGCGTTGCCGATAAGCTGTCAATCGACCTCTCATGGTTGAGCGGAGTTTTACTTATTGTTTTAGCCGTATTACGCTTGACTTGATTCCTGAATTGGGTTATAATACCTTTGTGAACCACAGAAATGCTGCGTTTGCGGTTATTGTAGGGGTGTCTGATTTGCCATATAAAAGAGTTCTGCTTAAACTGAGCGGCGAGGCGTTGTCCGGCAACGGCGAAAGCCTTGACTTTGAATTTATCGAAAAAATCTGCGATGTTGTTAAACGCTGCAATGACGGCGGTACGCAAATCGGTATTGTCGGCGGCGGCGGCAATTTCTGGCGCGGCGCGCGCAACGGCGTTGCGATGCAGCGTTCACGCGCCGACAAGATGGGTATGCTGGCAACACTGATAAACGCCCTCGCGCTGACCGATGTTTTTGAGAGACTGGGCGTTGACACGCGGGTTATGTCGGCTAACCGCGCGGACGGCTTTGCCGAACCGTTCGACAGAGACAGGGCTGTGCGCCACTTTGAAAAAGGGCGTGTTGTCATATTCGCGGGCGGGACAGGCAACCCCTATTTTTCAACCGACACGGGGGCTGTACTCCGAGCCGCAGAAATCGGCGCGGATGTTGTGCTGTTGGCAAAAAACATAGACGGCGTGTACAGCTGTGACCCGAAAAAAGACCCGAACGCCGTAAAGTACGACAGCTTGACATACAAAGAGTTTCTTAGAAAAAAACTGGCAGTTGTTGATATGACCGCCGCGTCGCTTGGGCTTGAGAACAATATCCCCCTGTATGTGTTCGCCCTAAGCGACCCTGAAAACATATACCGCGCAATCAAAGGAGAACACATTGGGACGCTTGTTAAGTGCTAAGTGTTAAGTGCTAAGTGTTAAGTTAAAAGGAGTGTGGTTATATGTCTTGGGACAACGCTTTGAATACGGGCATCGAGACGGTGGATATGCACCACAGGGGTCTTGTTCAGAGAGTAGAAGAATTTCATATGGCGTGCATGAATAATGACGGAAACGAAGCACTGAGTAAAATCCTTGCTTTCTTGGACGAATATATTCTCGTTCACTTTTCCTATGAAGAAGGGCTGTTTCAAAGTGTCAACTATCCTCAGCGCGAAATTCATATAAATTCGCACAAAAGTTTTATCGCGGAGGTCAATAATATCAGAAACCGGATAGATAATGATGACTCTACCGCCGATATAATAAAATACGCGAAGGATTTTCTAATGGCATGGCTTGTCCGCCACATCAGCGGTATGGATATGGATTTCTCCGTGTACTACAAAAACGCGATTAGCGGAACGGTTATAAAGCGTCATACTAATAATTAACAACTATTAAAGCCGGAGGAGATGATTCTTATGAGAGGTCAATACACTGAATTTGAACACAAAATGAAAAAAACCGTTGATGTGCTTGTCAATGAGTTTGCCACTTTGCGGGCGGGCCGCGCCAACGTTGCCGTTCTCGACCGCATACAGGTGGATTACTACGGCGTGCCAACGCCAATCGCGCAAATAGCGTCCGTTGCCACTCCCGAGCCGCGCACGCTTACAATCCAGCCGTGGGATGTCAGTGCGCTGAAACTGATTGAAAAGGCGATACAGACTTCCGACTTGGGTATAAACCCGCAAAACGACGGCAAAATTATCCGCCTGATGTTCCCGCAGCTAACCGAGGAACGCCGCCGCGATTTAGTCAAGCAGGTGAGCAGATTCGGCGAGGACGCTAAAGTCGCTATTAGAAACGTTCGCCGCGAAGCAATCGAGCAGTATAAAAACATGAAGAAAAAAAGTGAGATTACCGAAGACGATCTGAAAATCGCCGAAAAAGATTTTCAAGAGCTGACCGATAAATATTGCGGCGAAATAGACGCGCTCGCGTCTAAAAAAGAGAAAGAGCTGATGGAGTTATAGAGAGTTTCACTGTTCCAAGCCATGTTGCCGTCATTATGGACGGCAACGGGCGTTGGGCTTCAAAGCGCGGTCTGCCGCGCCACGCCGGACACGCCAAAGGCGCGGAGGTGTTCCGCAGAATAGCGACCGAATGTAAGGAAATGGGTGTCGAATACCTTACCGTTTATGCCTTCTCCACCGAAAACAACAGCCGCCCCGAAGACGAGGTAAAGGCTATTTGGGGGCTTTTGAGGAAATATCTGCTCGAGAGTATCGAAAAGATGGAAAAAGACGGCATAAGGCTAAAGTTTCTGGGCGATTTAGACATTCTGCCGCCGGAGTATCTTGAGCTTGTGAGTAAAACCAACGAAATTTCCGCCCGCGTCAGCGGTATGCAGGCGAACGTCTGTTTTAACTACGGTGGGCGCGATGAAATTGTACGCGCCGTAAAACGTCTGGGAGGCGCGGAAGTCACGGAGAAATCTCTGTCCGATGCTATGGATACCGCCGGTATCCCCGACCCGGACTTGCTTATACGTCCGGGCGGCGAGAAGCGGCTCTCTAACTTTCTGCTGTGGCAGTCGGCGTATGCCGAAATGGTGTTCACCGATACGCTCTGGCCTGATTTCACAAAGAGTGATTTAGTTGCCGCTTTTAAGGAATATACCGAAAGAAACCGCAGATTCGGAGGTGTTAAGTCATGAAAACGCGCGTGATTGTGGCATTATTGCTAACTCCTCTGCTTTTTGTTGTACTTTATTTTACGCCGCCTTGGGTATTACCGCTGACAATTTCGGCGGTCTCTATGCTGGCGGTGCATGAACTTCTGGGCGTTACAAACTTCGTGCTTAAACTTAGGATAATGATGTACTCCCTCGTATTTACAGGCATGATACCCGTATTCGACTACTTTGATTTGCCTAGTGAGCTAAATCTTTTATGTGTCTTCTTATTTATAATACTCTTATTTATCGAGGGGCTTGCCGACCCGGAAAATGTTACTTTCGAGATTGTCGGCGGCACATTTATCGCCAGCTACATGATTCCGACCTTTTTCTGCTCGGTCATGCACGTATTTCAAACTGATAACGGCAAATTCGCGGTTCTTTTCGTATTTATAATACCCATAATGACCGATATATTCGCAATGTTCACGGGTATGCTTTTCGGCAAACGCAAGCTGCTGCCGTCCATCAGCCCGAAAAAGACTGTGGAGGGTTCAATCGGCGGAATTGCCGGTTCTATGGTTTTCTGTGTCGCTTACGGATTTGTACTTAGATATATATTCAGCTTTTATGTTGACTTTGTGCTTATTGCCGCGCTGTCGCTGGCGGGTTCGGTCATCGGTCAAATAGGCGACTTGTCGCTTTCATTTATAAAGCGGCGGTTCAATGTCAAAGATTTCGGCGCGATAATCCCCGGTCACGGCGGTGTTCTGGACAGATTCGACAGCCTGCTGTTTGTCGCTCCCCTTGTTGAAATAACTCTGAGAACATTCGATGTGGTGTGGACATGACCGGAATTGCAGTCTTAGGCAGTACGGGTTCAATCGGCACACAGACGCTGGACATATGTTCGCGCCTTGGGTTGAAAGTCACCGCGCTTGCCGCTAACAGCAATATTGAACTCTTAGAAGCTCAAGCGCGGCGGTTCAAACCGCCGCTTGTCTCTGTTGCGCGTGAAGACTTAGCCAATGATTTGCGCGTCCGCTTGAGCGATACCGGAACGAAGGTAATCGGCGGCGAAAGCGGGCTGATTGAGTGTGCCGCGCACGAGAGTGCGTCACACATTATGTGTGCCATGGTGGGTATGGCGGGTCTCGCTCCGACACTGGCGGCGATTGAGGCGCGGAAAACCATCGCGCTTGCCAACAAAGAGACGCTTATGTGCGCCGGAAGCGTTGTTATGAAACGCGCCCGCGATTGCGGCGTTTCCATATTGCCGGTAGATTCCGAACATTCGGCAATTTTTCAGTGTTTGCAAGGATTGGACAGCAAACAAGAGGTTAAAAAACTGTGGCTTACCGCCTCGGGCGGTTCGCTGTACGGCTATACGCGCGAACAACTCCAATCCGTTAATCCCGATACCGTGTTGAAACACCCGAACTGGAACATGGGGCGAAAAGTGACGGTTGACAGCGCGACAATGTTCAACAAGGGCATGGAGTGTGTCGAAGCCTATCACCTGTTCGGCCTATCACTTGATAGCATTGGCGTTGTCATACACCGTCAGAGTATTGTACATTCTATGGTCGAGTTGGTTGACGGCGCGGTGCTGGCGCAATGCGGCGTACCCGATATGCGCCTGCCGATTCAATACGCGCTGACATTCCCGAAACGCGCCGCTTCACCTGTGCGGTCGCTCGATTTCACCAAAGCGTCTTCATGGACATTTGAACCCGCCGCCGGATATGAGTGCCTTGATTTGGTTTTGGAAGCCGCGAAACGCGGCGACGCGGCGTGCTGTGCCGTCAACGCCGCGGATGAGATAGCCGTTGCGCGGTTTCTTAATGAAGAGATAGGATTTATAGAAATTCCGAAAATTTTGAAGCGCGGTCTTGAACTCGCGGAGGAATATGATTCACCCGATATGACTGTAGAAGATTTAATAGAGCTAGACCGAGAGGTTAAGCTGCTTTATCGCGGTAATATATAGGTCAAGCCGAGATTCCTCCAAGCCGCCGATAAGGGCGGCGAAGGGGGACAAATCGCCCTCACAGGCATAGGATTCCAACGTGTTAAAGTATTCAAGGCGGCGTTCCATTGGTATGGATATCGGCAGATACCCCGCCGCCGCAAGCTGATAGTTCATCAGCAGCCGCGATGTACGTCCGTTTCCGTCTACAAAGGGGTGGATTTTCACAAACTCGGCGTGTGTCCACGCGGCGTATTCTATCGGGTGCAGCTTTGACCTATTTGGTTCGATGTCCTCAAAAAAATAATCAAGCAGCTTTGGCACTTCCGAAAAAGACGGCGGCGTATGCTTCGCGCCTCTAATGAAAACATTTACATTTCTGTAAATACCGCCTTCCATGATATTTTGCATCAGGACAGCGTGTATGTCCCTTACTATGAACGTGTCCAGCGGTTTGCCACTTGCGGCGCGGCTTTTTATATACACGAAAGCCTTGTTGTGGTTGACTACTTCGTATATTTCACGTATATTTTTGCCGCCCGGAGATATGCCGTCCTCCAACAGCACGGCGGTTTCGGCAAGGGAAAGCGTGTTGCCCTCAATGGCGGTGGAGTTATGCGTATAGTCAACGCGGAACGCCGCTTCGTAGTTGTCTTTTACCGCTTCGGGTATCAAATGCTTATGCTGCTGATAATACGCCAGTTTTTTGTCAAGTGCCGTGTAGTCCATGCCCGTCCCTCCTTTCGCGGTTAGGTTTATTATACAGCTTTACGGCGCGATTTTCAATCTAATATTTTGCACGGGTCTGTGTCAAGGAAACGCACAACGGGCGGTCATTCGACCGCCCGTTAACGATTTTACTTAAAACAGGTGAAACGCCAAAACCAAACCGGCAAAAACGATAGAAACCATTGAACTCAGCTTGAGAAGAATATCAATGGACGGCCCGCAAGTATCCTTGAGCGGATCGCCGACAGTGTCACCGACAACGGCAGCCTTGTGGGAATCTGAACCCTTACCGCCATGATTGCCCGCTTCTATGTATTTCTTAGCGTTATCCCATGCTCCGCCCGAGTTCGCCGTCATAATCGCCATCATAAAACCACTGGCGGTACAGCCAATCAGCAGACCGATGACACCGTTGGGACCGAGAATCAAGCCGGACACAATCGGAGCGGCTATAGCAAGCAATGTCGGCAGAATCATTTCACGCAATGCCGAGCGTGTGCATAAGTCCACGCAAGCCTCGTAATCGGCATCGGCCTTTCCTTCCATCAACCCCGTTATTTCACGGAACTGACGGCGTACCTCCACAACAATCGCCTGTGCCGCGCGTCCGACAGATTTCATTGTCATCGCGGTAAACAGGAACGGGAGCATTGAGCCGATGAAAATTCCCACAAGAACAGTCGGGCTGGTAATGCTTAGGTTAAGATCAAAATTCCTAGCCCATTCCAAGCCTTTTTCCAAGCCGTCCGCCACCAACGCTTCAATTCTGTCTACATAGGCGGCTATCAAAGCCAGCGCGGTTAACGCTCCCGCGCCTATGGCAAAACCTTTGCCAACGGCGGCTGTCGTGTTGCCTAAAGAGTCAAGCGCGTCTGTGCGGCGGCGCACTTCGGGATCGAGCTTCGCCATTTCGGCAATGCCTCCGGCGTTATCCGCCACCGGACCGTAAGAGTCGTTGGCAAGGGTAAGCCCCAATGTTGACAGCATACCCACGGCGGAAATGCCGATACCGTACAATCCCAACGCGGCATCTCCGGCTCCGCCGGAAACGAAGAATGATACCAAAATTGAGGCGCAAACGAGCAGCAGCGGTATGGCGGTTGATAACATTCCCAGTGACAGACCGCCTATAATAAGTGTTGCCGAACCGGTTTTAGTTGAATCGGCCAGTTCGCGGGTAGGCTTGTAGTTGTCGGATGTATAATATTCGGTAAAGAATGAAATACCAACGCCGGCAACCAAACCGGATAATATCGCGCCGTAAATACCGATATGTTCTTGACCCAACATGAACCACACGAGCGGGAAAGCCGCAATAGCAATGGCGATTGACGAGAAATTCGTTCCTCGGCGCAGAGCGGCTAAGAGAGCTTTTTGCGTCGCGTTTTCTTTTGTGCGTATAAGGAACGAACCGATAATGGTCACAATAACGCCGATTCCCGCCATCGCCATAGGGATTGTAACAGCAGGATTTCCGGGCGTATTATTAAACTGCGGGAAAGCGGCAACGCCTAAAGCGCAGGACGCAACGATAGAGCCGACATAGGATTCGTAAAGGTCTGCGCCCATTCCGGCAACATCGCCCACATTGTCGCCCACGTTATCCGCGATAACGGCGGGGTTGCGCGGGTCGTCTTCGGGGATACCGGCTTCGACCTTGCCCACAAGGTCAGCACCGACATCAGCCGCTTTTGTAAATACTCCGCCGCCTACGCGGGCGAACAGAGCCATACAGGAAGCACCCATGCCGAAGGTCAGCATAGCGGCGGTGACATCCGCAATACCGAGTTTGAATACATAGTGCAAGAGGTAATACCAAACGGCAAGGTCAAGCAATCCAAGCCCAACCACGGTAAAGCCCATAACCGAACCTGCCGAAAAGGCAACGCGCAATCCCTTATTCAAACTGCTTTGAGAAGCGGTTGCTGTGCGGGAGTTTGCCATTGTGGCGACTTTCATGCCCACAAATCCGGAAAGACCGGAGAAAAAACCGCCGGTAATAAACGCAAACGGGACAAACCATGTGAGAAATCCGAAAAAGGACATCGCGCATAAGACAACAAGCATCACCGCAAAAAACCAAGCGACAACCGTATACTGACGCTTAATGAACGCATTCGCGCCGCGGCGGATTTTTGCCGAGATTGCTTTTACCTCATTGGTTCCCTCTGAATAGCCTCGCACTTTAAGAATGTTGTAAACAACGAAACTGATTGCGAGCACAGCTCCTATAGGGGTAAGTAACATAAGATCCAACTGCTTCACTCTCCACTATATTTTATTATTTGGTTAACGGATGACAACTTCACGTCCTTGCTCCTCTGCCAACCCTTACCCACTTTATCATAACATGGAAAAAATGAGATGTCAATAGAACATATGTGCTAAACGCGAAAAAATTAACGCCAAGTTGACACATTATTGCCGAATATGTTAGAATATCACCGCGAGTAAGTCAGACAGCCGCGCCGATGTTAAGTCGGTGAGGAAAGTCCGAGCTTCATAGGGCAAGGATAGCGGGTAACGCCCGCCGAAGGCGACTTCAGGAAAAGTGCAACAGAAATAAACCGCCGGACTATGTCCGGTAAGGGTGGAAAGGTGAGGTAAGAGCTCACCGAACGGCTGGAGACAGTCCGTTCCTGTAAACTCTATCCGATGCAACACCGACAGGGGCTATGGTTTGCCCGACCGCTCCGAAGGGTGGCTTGAGCCGAGCGGCAACGCGCGGCCCAGATAGATGGCTGTCAAATACAGAACTCGGCTTACAGACTTGCTCGCACCATATGGAGGGGGAATCTTTGGTTGTTAAGATGTTGTATGACAATTTACATTAAACGAGGTGTTGATTATGGAACTTACCTTTGCCTTTCCGGGAATCCCATATAGCGTGGATAGTATTTTGTTGTTTGAAAATGATGAATATAATTGGTTCAGCTCGTTATATCATTTTTATCCGCGACTTAGCGAAACCATCTTGTCATCATCGAATACATCAGGCAAAAAGGCATATTTACTTGAGTTTTTCAAAGAATACCATGAGATTGAATGGCTTGAAAGTAAGATTGCAGATAAAGTTATTGCTTATAACAGTCATTGGCAAAAATATAAATGCCAAGTTGAAGATGCTCTTTCAGACGCTTTCCGGTATGACGTGAAAAATAATTTCAATGATATAGTCGGCAATATTACATTTAACCCTATTTGTCCAAGATTTCTTGACACTCACACCTTTGATATATTCTACTTAAATAGTGAGCGCGGTGCTTTGGGTATATCACTTCATGAGTTAATTCACTTTGTGTGGTTTGATGTCTGGCAAAAGCATTTTGGCGACTCACCCGAGGAATATGAGACACCGCACTTAAAATGGCTGTTTAGTGAAATGGTTGTCGATCCCATCATGTGCAAAGATGACAGACTTAGACAGATAAACCCATATTTTGAAGATGGCTGTGTTTATGAGTATTTTTATTCAATGAACGTAGGCGGAAAACCAATACTCGAGACTTTGTACGACATATATAGCACTTCGGACATGGTTGCGTTTATGGAACAAGGGTATGCCTACTGTAAAAAACATGAAACAGAAATAAGGTCTCAAATGAATTAGGGTTGATTTTCTGCCGTATATATTGTTAAATCCCGACTATAATCCGAGCGGTTTTGTCGAACACATAATAAAAACCGGGGAAGTAATTTATAAATCGGCGTAGCATATTTTATCTGCGTTTGTATTCTGAATTTGTCAAAAAGACAACACTATATTTCCGGAGGTTTTTATATGATTATTCCGGTATCAAAGGAAAATGAACGCATTTGGGGCGAATTATGCGCTTCCTTATGGCCGCATCATACAGTTGAATCATTTATTAATGAAAGATATAACGGCGAGTTTCAAAATGATTTTCTATACGTCTTAAAAGAAGAGATTGTTGCTTTTATAAGTCTTTCTGTACGGAATGATTATGTTGAGGGAACAGAATCAAGTCCTGTAGGGTATCTTGAGGGCATATATGTTAAGCCGGAGTTCCGCAATCAGGGTATTGGGAAAAGATTAGTCGAGTATGGTAAAATATGGTGTGCGGAAAAAGGCTGTTCAGAGTTTGCTTCAGATTGTTTGCTCGAAAACGATGCAAGTCGAAAATTCCATAACATGATAGGATTCAAGGAAGCAAATACAATAGTATGTTTCACAATGCGGATATAAAAGGCGGAGGTTATGTCATTGTGCCACACCACCACAAAGAATTAGGTAAAGGCTTGTATAATCAGACATTGACACTTTGGACGGCGACAGGATAATGTTAATTATTGAGGATTAACTATGAAAACTTGGGAAGAACTTGAAAAATCGTGCCTCAACTGCACAGATTGTTTGCTGTCCGAAACGCGGACAAATGTTGTGTTTGGTTCGGGCGACAGGAACGCAAAGCTAATGTTCATCGGCGAAGGTCCGGGTGAGCAGGAGGACTTGCGGGGCTTGCCGTTCGTTGGGCGCGCAGGTCAGCTTCTCGATGAAATGCTGGCGGCAATCGGCATGAGCCGCGAGCAAGTGTACATAGCCAATATAGTCAAGTGCCGCCCGCCCAATAACCGCGACCCGCTGAACCTTGAGCAGGACGCTTGTATCGGGTATCTGCGCGAGCAGGTGCGGTTAATAAAACCCAAGATTATAGCGTGTCTTGGGCGTGTCGCGGCGATGAAAATTATCCGCGCCGATTATAAGATTACACAAGAACACGGTCTTTTCGAGAAGCGCGGCGACATACTGCTCACCGCGACCTATCACCCGGCATATATTCTGCGCGACCCGCGCAAAAAACCGGACACGTTTATGGATATGTGCGCGATAGAAGATCAACTATCTCTGCTCTAGTATACAGCGCGTTAATCACAGGCAGAAGCGCGTTTACTGAAAGCCTTGCGGGAAGCTCCAGAGCTTTAAGCAGGGCTTCGCGTTTTTTTGCGGCGTTTTCGCCGCCGGACAGCCCCATCTCAAATAAATCCGCTTTCGTCAGCGGTTCGTCAGTTCGTTCTCCCGCCGTTGCGCCCGCCAACAGCAGGCATTTCTCCAAAATTTCACCCGTCATGCCCTCAACGCCCAGAAGTCCTTCTTTAGACTTTGCGCTTTTTCGGCGTTCCTTGCCGCAAATATCAGGAATATAGGCGTGTTTCACGCGCTCGGGCGGCAGCATTCCTTTTAATCTGTTGCGAATCAGAAAACCCGCGCTGTCGCTGTCTGTCAGGATTATTACCCCGCGTTTCTCCGCTAGACGGCTGATAACCTCCCGCTTCTCGGCATCGTTAAATATCCCGAAGCCGTCTGTCGTAAGGATTACCGCGTCCACAAGATTTGACAGCTTATTTTTATCATACTTACCCTCTACGATAATCGCTTCCTTGATGGTCAGCATACCGACATTTCCGCTATCAGTCTCTCCAACGTTATCAATTTGTCGTAACCTAACTTCAGTTCGCTGTCCGCTCGCTGACACGCCGTAACGGCGCGGCGGCAGCGTTCAAGCCCGAAACGTTTCGCGCTTCTGATTAACTTTTCGGCAGGATAGGGATGGTGATAACCCATGCCTTTCATCACGATATCACGACCCTGCCCGGCATCAAGCGCGAGCCGCGCCAGATACAGCCCCCGCGCCTGCTTGCCGATTGCGCCCAATATCATTATCGGTTCTTCGCGGTTATCTATTAGGGTGTTCAGGAGTTCCAACGCTTTGCCGGGTTCGCCGTCCGCGAGCGCGTCCGTCAGGTCAAACACAACGGCTTCGACCGTGGGCGTACCCACCGCGTCAATATGTCTTCTTGTCACCTCAGACATCGAAGCGAAAGCGGCGATTTTTTCAATTTCGTTAATCAATGTAGTCATATCGCGTCCGCACAGAAATATGAGATATTGCGCGTTTTCGGTGTCAATTTGCTTGCCAAGCGAATCAAATCGCCGAATTATCCAAGGTATCAGGTCTTTTTCAGTTTGCGGCTTAAACTCAACCGTTGCCGCGAAAGCCTCAACGAGTTTATACAGCTTTGTGCGTTTGTCGGGTTTGTATTCCAAGGCTTCAAAGCTGAAAACAACGGTCGTTCCGCTCCAGCGTTCCTTGAATATCGGTTCGAGTTCATCTTTCAGCTTAAAAAAGTCAACATCACGCACAATCACGAGCCGATGTTCCGCCATAAAAGGCGCGGTTTCAAGTGCCTCAATGAATGCCTGTGTTGAAAATCCGCGTTTATCAAAGACGCTGAGATTGAATGTCTCCGTTCCGGGAGGTATAATCAGCTCCTTGATTTTATTCAAGTAGTATTCGCGCAGATACGCCTCGCTGCCGTGGAAAATATAAAGCGGGGCGGGTTCGCCCGCCTTAATGTGTTTCTTTAGTTCGGTCATTGTTTTTTCCCCCAACCGTAATTGTAATCGTTTCATGCACGTTCGTCCCGTAAACCGTAACGCCCGCGTTATAAAGCCTTTCGAGGGTTTCGGACGCGGGATGTCCGTAGCTGTTATTCACTCCCGCCGAGATGATTGCAGCCTTGGGACGTGTGTAAAGTAAAAGTGTTTCACAGGTGGCGAACTTTGAGCCGTGATGCCCCGGTATCAGCACATCCAGCGTTGGGATGTCCGCCGACCGCAGTAAATTTCTCTCTCCGAACCCGTCCATATCTCCCGTTGTCAGCATTGTAAAGCCGTTGTAATCCGCCAGCACCGAAACGCAGCGTTCGTTAATATCCTCGGCATTGCGCGGCATTATCAAATCCAATCGGCAGTCTCCCATCTGTACTACAGAATCACTCGTTAACGCTAAAACTTCCGTACCTGACCGCGCCGCCGCTTTTTCAAGCGCGGCACGCGCCTCCGCCATATCATCAGCCAGATCGTCATAGAAAATAAGGTAGTCTACTTTCACACGCCCAAGCAACGCCTCAACGCCGTTTGTATGGTCGGAGTGGAAGTGAGAAAGAATGACAGCGTCAATGCCGCCCGCGCTCTGCGACAGCACGGCGGACGGCATGACATAATCGGCATATGAGCCGCCGCAGTCAACAATAACCGCCCGTCCTCCGGTACTAAGCATCAAACCCTGCCCCTGTCCGACATCCACTGCCGTAACTCTCATGCTGTCCGATTTATCGTAATAGACGGCGTTTCCGAATATTACCACACAAAACGAGCAAAATACGGCGCATATCGGAAGCGTGAAATTTCTGATTCCGCGCCGCCATCCGATATAACACAGAAGTAAAACAGCGTATATGAAAACCAGAAGCACAACAGTCAACGTGTTGTTTGTATATATCGCCGCAAACGGAAATTTCGCGGTTGTGATTATGACGCTTTCAAATAACTCAAATAACCACCCGATACACAACGCGGCGATTTTGCCTAACGGCATAAATATGAACGAAAGCCCTACAGATAATATCGAGCCGATGAACAGCACCGATATTATCGGCAGCAGCAAGAGGTTCATTAACGGTGCGATTATGGATATAACACCGAAAACATACGCCACAAGCGGGGTCGTGAATGCCAACGCCGCCATTGTGGTTGATAACGAGCGCACAGCACCTCTTAATAAACCAAGTTTACGCGGCAGTTTGCGCGAAACCGCCGCGCTCAATCTGCCCGCGAATGAAATAAGCCCGAATGTAGCGAGAAACGACAGCCACAACCCAACTTCTTGAACCGCAAAGGGGTTTACAGCGAGTATTATGCCCAAACCCAAGGAGAGCGCGACACGGGAGTCGTAATCGCGTTTTATCAGAAGTGCCGCAAGCGCGAGTATGTTCATAACGCACGCCCTCACGGCGGAGGGCGGGAAGCCGACTACCGCCGTGAAAATAATTATAAACGGTATGGTGAACGGCGCGGCGCGGCGCATTCCTCCGAAGAGTAACGAACAAATGCCCACAAGGAACGATATGTGAAGTCCCGACAGCGAAAATGTATGGGATAAGCCTGTCACGGACAGCGCGGAACGGAAAATCGTGGAGAAGCCCGATGTATCTCCAAGCATCAGTGCCGCCGTAAACGGCGCGGACTCCGCGCCGAACAACTCATACACGCGCTCTAACAGGTAATGGCGAACTATTGCAGGGAAATATCTTATAGAAGTATTTGACTTTTGAACAACAATGTTCTTGGGCTGCGCCGCGTTCAATGTGTAGTTCCTGCTGTTGGAAATACTTAATTTCACATATGACGACACAATGTCGCCCGGATTGACATCTAACGAATCGGACATATAGAGCGCGACATCAACGCCGAAAGCCCGCACAGGCACAAGATAACCGTATCGCGATTCTCGCGGATAGTCGGTTGCGGTAAAATCAACGTCAAGCTGTTCGCCGGCTAACGCTAAAGCGGGCTTAACGACATAGTTATATCTAAGCGCGAAATGTACCGCGAAAACTATAACAGAGGCGGCAAGAATCAAAATAATCGAGCGATTCCGGCCGTTATTAAGAAAACTCACGCCCACTTTGACAGCTCGCGGCCTCCGACCACGTGGAAATGCAGATGGAAAACAGTCTGTCCCGCGTCTCTGCCGCAGTTACTGACAACGCGGAAAGCGTCCTCGATGCCTTCCAGTCGCGCTATATCGGCGATTTTCGCGAAAATATGCCCGATTAACGCGCCGTCTTCCGGCTTTATCTCAGCCGCGGACGCAATGTGGCGTTTTGGTATGACGAGAATATGGGTGGGAGCTGCAGGCTCAATATCGCGGAACGCGAGAATTTCATCGTCCTCGTATACCTTGGTCGAGGGTATGTCGCCGTTGATAATCTTACAAAATACGCAATCCATAAAAACCTCCTACGATGTTTTCACTATTTCTGAACATGGAGTAAACTACTTCTTTTTCTTATTTCGTTGATAAGGCGTTCGCCTTCGTCCGCGCTTTTTTTATAATAATTCCGAAGTTCACCTTGTGACATATTTTTTGTAATTTCATAATTATACTCACGTACTTTGTGAATATCATCTACCGTAAAATTAAGGCTGATATTTGGCTCAATCATGCGATTAATCCCCCTTTTCGACAAGCATTGTCGGTTGAATAATATCAATATTACTATATCCGCAGAGATTGATAATGGCTCTTACACCTTTGATGGTTTTTACGTTTACCATATGCTTGAAATTCCATGAAAGAATATAATCACATTGTTTGACAACAGCAGTGGCAATATGAAGACAATCATCACGACTTTTTTCTTTCAAGATTCCGAGCTTAATAATCTGTGAAGCAATGCTATCTATTTCATCTGTAATTTCTTCACGGGAGTAATTTATTTCCGCTAAACGCTCAATTAATATACTCCGTTTAGGTTCGGGGCAGCGCATGACCTCCTCGATGACCACATCTGAAATAACAATGTCATATAACCCCGCTTTTATTTCGCCCCAAAGTTTTTTAGTATCAGCCATTCTGTCAGGCATATCTTCGACAAAAAGATGGCTGATAACAGATGTATCAATATATAATTTTACTTTTTTCAACCAAACCGCCTCCCATACTATCTATGATGTAATACTCTTTACAATTTCATCAACCATAGCCAGAGCTTCTTTTACCTTGCTTATATCCTTGCCGCCGCCCATCGCGCTGTCGGGGCGGCCGCCGCCGCTCCCTCCGGTTGCGGCGCATACTTTCTTTATAATGTCCCCGGCCTTAACGCCCTTTGCCACGGCATTTTTGCCGCATACCGCCGCGAACATCAGCTTGTCATCGGCCGTTGAGGCAACAACCGCAACGACATCGGAATCCTTGTCGCGTAAATTGTCGCCCGCCATACGCATCATATCCGCGTCCCAACTATCATTCATTAGCGTTAACACGTGCAGCCCGTTAATGTCATGCGCTTTCATCAGCCCGCTGTCCGTCTCTAAGCGTATCTGTTTTGTCTTCATCATGTCAAAGGCTTTTCTCAGCGTTCGGGTTTCGCCCAAATGCTGTTCTATCCGCGCGGGCAGTTCGTCCGGCGGCACTTTTAACATGGCGGCGGTTCTGTCTATCATTGTGGATATCGAGTTAAGCCGCCGCATGACCTCTTTGCCTGTCATGGCTTCTATGCGCCTTACCCCTGCGGCAACCGAAGCATCGCCCTTCATGGCAAACGCGCCGATTTTCGCAGTATTGTCAATGTGTGTACCTCCGCACAGTTCAACAGAGACATCTCCCATGCCGACCACGCGGACGGTACTCCCGTATTTCTCGCCGAACAGAGCCAACGCTCCTTTCGCGCGGGCTTCATCAAGCGGCATCTCCGAAACGCTGACATCCAAGCCTTGGTAAATATAGTCGATGACGCGCTCGCGGACAGCGGCGGATTCCTCTTCGGTCAAGTGGGAATAGTGCGTGAAGTCAAAGCGCAGCTTATCAGGCTCTACAAGCGAACCCGCCTGTTCGATATGCGTACCCAACACATCCCGCAACGCCTTTTGCAGTAAGTGTGTCGCGCTGTGCGCGCGCATAACCGCGCCGCGCCGCTCGGTGTCAACTTTTGCCGAAACTGTCATTCCGTTTGACAATTCCCCGGACGTGATTTCACCCATATGCAGGTAATGCCCGTCCTTTGTCTTAATGACCGCGCTCACCGCAAACACGCCGTACTCATTTTCCAATACTCCCGTGTCCGCAACCTGACCGCCGCTCTCGGCGTAGAAAGGCGTGGTATCCAATACAAGAGTAGCTTTTTCGCCCTCGGAGACAGTCTGTGTGTCCAAGATTCGCAGAATTTTCGCCTCGGCTGTCAGCGTATCGTATCCAACGTAACGTGTGTTAGGTGTATCCTTCAATTCCGCGCCGGAATCTTTATCCCAAGCAAAATCGCCCAACGCCGCGTGCGCTTTACGCGCCCTCTCCCGCTGTTCATTCATCAACCTATCAAATGATATACTATCATGTGATAGGCCGCGTTCGGTCAGTATCTCCTCAATCAGCACAACCGGAAAACCATAGGTATCGTAGAGTTTGAACGTATCTTCACCGGACATGACTTTCCCGCCGTCCGCTTCGAGCTTGTCAATAATATCGTTAAGAATTTTTAATCCCGCGTCTATGGTCTGCTCAAAACGCTCTTCCTCAACGCGTATTACGCGCTTGATATGCTCCCTGCGCGCTACAAGTTCCGGGTACGCTTTTCCGCTTGTTTCAATGACTGCGTCACACAATTCGTGCAAGAACGCGTCTTTAATTTCAAGCAGCCGCCCGTGCCGTGCCGCACGGCGCAGTAAGCGGCGCAGAACGTATCCTCTGCCCTCGTTTGACGGCAATACACCATCGCACACCATCATGGTAACGGTGCGTATGTGGTCGGTGATAACGCGCAGTGAAATGTCGCTGTTCTTATCATCGTTATATTTTTTGCCCGCTGTTTTTGCCACGGTTTGAAGTATACTCTGCATTGTGTCGATTGAGTAAACGCTGTCCGCGCCCTGCACAACACAGGCGAGCCGCTCAAGACCCATGCCGAAGTCGATGTTTTTCTGCGCCAGCGGCGTGTAGCCGCCCTGACCGTCATTGTTAAACTGTGTAAAGACATTGTTGCCGATTTCCACAAAGCGGTCACAGTCACAGCCCGGTTTGCAATCCGGGTCGCCGCAGCCGTTTTCCGCGCCGCGATCGAAATATATCTCCGAACACGGCCCGCACGGACCCGAGCCGACATCCCAGAAGTTGTCATCTTTGCCGAGCCGTATCACTCGCGCCGGGTCTATGCCCATCTCCTTTGTCCATATATCCCATGACTCATCGTCTTCTTCGTATACGGAACAATAGAGCAGTGACGGGTCGAAGCCCACAACTTGTGTAAAGAACTCCCATGTCCACTTTATAGCCTCGCGCTTGAAGTAGTCCCCGAACGAGAAATGCCCGAGCATTTCAAAAAAAGTGCAGTAGCGATCCATAACGCCCACGCGGTCGATGTCGATGACGCGCACGCACTTCTGGCAGGTCGTCATACGCTTGGACGGCGGCTTGACCTCGCCTGTGAAGTACGGTTTCAGCGGTGCCATGCCCGAGTTGATGAACAGCAGAGACGCATCGCCCTGCGGCACCAACGGTGCGCTCTCCGCGCGTAAATGGTCTTTTGATTCAAAGAATGAGAGATACATTTCGCGCAATTCATTTGTACCGAATTTTCGCATATGGTTAACCTCCTAGGTATTCGTCATAGAAATCTTGGTTTGCGGCAACTACTCTTTGATGTTCGGCAAGCGTTTTTGAGAACTGGTGCTTCAAGTCGCTTGTTAGCGCGTAATAGTAGTAGCCCGTATCCGCCGGATACAGCGCGGCGCGGATGGACTCAAGCCCGGGGCTTGCAATCGGTCCGGGCGGCAGTCCTTCATATATATACGTGTTATACGGGTTGTCAATCTCCAAATCTTCATACAGGAGGCGCGGCTTAGGCGCGGGCAGTATATACTGAACCGTTGCATCGATTTGCAGTAAACCGCCCGTCTCTCTTGTGTTTTTCATGCGGTTATAAATGACAGACGCAATAATCGGGCGTTCATCATCGTTCGCCGCCTCTTTCTCGATTAGCGATGCCAGTGTGATTATCTCCGAAACGGTCATATCAAGCTCTTTCACGCGGTCACGGTACTCGATATTGAACTTGCGGTTAAAGTTCGAGAGCATTTTTGAAAATACCGAAGCAGGGCTTTCGCCGATGAAAAAGTCATAAGTGTCGGGATAGAGAAAGCCTTCGAGCCTGTTCCTTTCAAACGGTATTGAGCCGAGGAACGAATATTCAAAGTTGCGGAACTGCGCTGTCTCCCACAGCGCGTCCGCGTCAGCGATACCGTTTTCGGCAAATAGTTCGATTATTTGCCTGAGATTGTATCCCTCGGGTATTGACAGCCTGATTTCCTCTCGTTCAGCCGGTGTGCCGCGCATATTGTGTACCAACGCGCGGTAGTCAAGCAGGGCGTTAACCGTATATTCACCCGGTACTATTTTTTCGCCCGACTTAGAAAACCTGCAATACAGGGTGAACAGCCACTGATGCTCGATGATACCTTTGTCTTTCAATGCCTTTGAAATTTGGGCAATTTCCATGCCGTCTGTTATAACTATTGTGGCTTCGTTATCCTCTTTCATAAGCCCGAGGACATCCTTTGCCGATTGCCACGCGAGCGCGGCAATAGCGGCGGATACCCCCACCACAAAGAAAAAGTAAAGTA
>WRJE01000028.1 GCA_009782385.1 Oscillospiraceae bacterium
ACATCACGTTTCGGAACGCCGCATGAGTTTATGGCGTTTGTTGACAAATGCCATCAAGCGGGCATAGGAGTAATATTAGACTGGGTACCCGCTCATTTCCCGAAAGACGGTCACGGGCTTATTGAGTTTGACGGCACTTGCTGCTATGAGTATTCCGACCCTACGCGGCGCGAACATTCCGAGTGGGGTACGCGCGTATTCGATTACGGACGCAACGAAACACGTTCGTTCCTTATGTCGTCCGCGTTATTCTGGCTTGAGCATTACCATATAGACGGGCTGCGCGTTGACGCGGTCGCCAGTATGCTGTACTTGGACTACGGCAAAAAGCACGGTCAGTGGCGTCCCAATATCCATGGCGGGCGCGAAAATCTTGAAGCTATTGACTTTCTGAGAAAGCTGAATGAATCCGTTTTTGCCCAATTCCCGCATACCCTTATGATGGCGGAGGAGTCAACCTCATGGCCGATGGTAACAAAACCCCCGTATATGGGCGGGTTGGGCTTTAACTTCAAGTGGAACATGGGATGGATGAACGATACGCTGGAGTACGCCAAGACCGATCCCCTTTTCCGTCAGTTCAAGCACAATAACCTCACGTTCTCTATGATGTACGCGTTTTCTGAAAATTATATACTGCCCGTATCTCACGATGAGGTCGTTCACTTGAAAGGCTCTCTCATCCATAAAATGCCCGGTTATTACGATGATAAGTTCGCGGGAGTGCGTACATATCTGTCGTATATGATGGCACACCCCGGCAAAAAGCTGCTGTTTATGGGGTCGGAGTTCGGACAATTCTCCGAGTGGAACGAGGCGCACTCGCTCGACTGGCACTTGCTCGAATACGAGCGGCACACACAGCTGCAAAATTATATAAAAACCTTAAACCATTTATACCTTGAACACAGCGAGTTGTGGGAAAACGATATGAATTGGGAAGGCTTTGAATGGCTGTGTCACGATGACTACCAAGGCAACACGTTGGGCGTATGCCGCAAAAATCTTACGGGCGGCGAACTGATAGCCATATTTAACTTCTCGCCCATGAACAGGCTTGGCTACCGTATCGGCGTGCCGACATCCGGCGTTTACCGTGAAATACTAAACTCCGATGCTTCCGAATACGGAGGCTGGGGCAATACAAATCCTTTTGACATGGGGTCGGAGGATTTCCCGTGGCACGGTAAAGACCAGTCCTTACAGCTCACAGTCCCGCCTTTCGGCGCGGTGTTCTTAAAAAGGATTGATATATAACTCACTCTAAAACTGAGGTTTTTAGAATGCTTGGAACAAGGTGGTAATGTTTAATGACCGCAAAAAAAGAATGTGTAGCAATGCTCTTGGCCGGCGGACAGGGCAGCCGCCTTTATGTGCTGACCACCGATGTGGCAAAGCCCGCCGTGCCGTTCGGAGGCAAGTACAGGCTGATTGATTTTCCTTTGTCAAACTGCATAAACTCAGGAATAGAGACTGTCGGAGTTCTAACGCAGTATCAGCCGCACGAACTCAACGCTTATATCGGTTCGGGGCAGCCGTGGGATCTTGACCGTCTTGACGGCGGTGTTCATGTTCTGCCGCCGTACTTGCGCGGCAAGGGCGGCGAGTGGTATAAGGGAACGGCAAACGCGATTTATCAGAACATATCGTTTGTCGATCACTATGACCCCGAATATGTGCTTGTGCTTGGCGGCGACCACATCTATAAAATGGATTACTCCAAAATGCTGAATCAGCACAAGAAGACCGGCGCGGTATGCACAATCGCGGTATTGGACGTTCCTGTGGAAGAAGCCTCACGTATGGGTATTATGAACATCAACGATGACGGGACGGTCTATGAATTTGAGGAGAAGCCGAAGAACCCCAAATCTACGCTTGCCAGTATGGGAATTTATATGTTCAGCTGGAAAAAGCTGAAGAAATACCTTGTTGAAGACGAAAAGGATTCCAAGTCGAAAAACGATTTCGGCGGGAACATCATACCGAATATGCTAAAGAACGGCGAACGGCTGATGGTCTATCGCTTTGAGGGTTACTGGAGAGATGTGGGGACTATTCAAAGCCTGTGGGAGGCAAATCTTGATATGCTTATTGACGGTGACGATTCCATCAATCTGCATGACAGTAAATGGCGCATATACGCCCGTAACCCGACAGCTCCGCCGCACTTTGTCGGAGCGAACGCATCTATAAACCATTCCCTTGTAACAGAAGGCTGCAATGTGTACGGCAATGTAGAAAATTCCGTGCTTTTCCACAGTGTTACGGTCGAGGAAGGCGCACAAGTCAAACACTCGATAGTTATGCCGGGGGCGATTATCGGACGTGACGCGGTCATCGAATACGCTATATTAGCGGAAAATGTGCGCGTACAGCCGGGAGCAAAAATCGGAACAGCTCAATCAGGTAA
Source organism: Oscillospiraceae bacterium (assembly GCA_009782385.1). Lineage (GTDB taxonomy): Bacteria > Bacillota > Clostridia > Oscillospirales > UBA929 > WRMG01. The sequence goes on from WRJE01000028.1 coordinate 2,414, forward strand.
AATGACGGATATCGCGGTTATAGCCGCCGGGGTTACTGTCGGCACAGAGAGTGTTGTCGCGGCGGGAGAGATGGTTGACACCGATGTACCGGAGGTGAATCAAAAATGACGGACTTGCACGGACTGATTTTCGCTTACAATAAAGATTTGCGTATGCGCGAGCTTATCGAACACCGCACGGTTTCATCGATACCTTTCGGCGGGCGTTACCGCGTTATTGACTTTATGATTTCCAATATGGTCAATGCTAACATCCACGATGTGGGCGTTGTTATGCGTGAGAGCTACCAATCGCTGCTTGACCATTTGGGCGCGGGAAAAGACTGGGATATGGCGCGAAAACGCGGCGGTTTGAGAATCCTGCCTCCGTTCGGTTACGCGGGCGTGCGCGAGAGTTACCGCGGTAAAATGGAAGCGATGAATCAGGTCAGCGATTACATTGAACGTATGCGTCAAGAATATGTTGTGCTGGCCGATGGCGATCTCGTTGCGAACCTGCCCTTGGAAAAGGTATTTGAATCACATCTAAAGAGCGGTTTTGATATAACCTGTGTGTGCTCCGCGAAGCCCGTTGGATTGGTCGAGAGCGAAACGTTCCTTATAAAGGGGCGGCGGGAACGGGTCGAGGAAGTCATAATCGGACGCTCGGAACTGGGAGCTTTGGAGTATCTGGGAGTCGGCATAATATCTAAGAAGCTGCTCATATCTCTTGTATCTCACTGCGCCGCGCTTAACCTTGCCAATTTTGACCGCGATGTGCTGCAAGGCATGACGGACAAACTTAATATAGGAACATATGTCTTTGACGGTTATGCCGCAAAGCTGCAAACCACATCGGGCTACTTTGCGCGAAGCATGGATTTGCTCAAACCGGAAGTGCGCGCTGAACTGTTCTCGCGTCCGGTCAAAACTAAGGTGCGCGATGAGGCTTCGACTTATTATGGGCGCGATTCACGAACAAGCAACTGCGTTGTCGCGGACGGCTGCGTTATTGAGGGAAGTATTGAAAACAGCATTATTTTCCGGGGCGTGAGAATCGGAAAAGGGGCAACAATAAGAAACAGCATTGTAATGCAGGACACTTCAATCGGCAGCGGCGCGACATTGAATTATGCCATTACGGACAAAGACGTTAAAGTGAGCGAGGACAGAATGCTTATGGGTCACGCGAATTACCCGATAACAATCGGCAAAAACTCTGTTGTATAAATCCCCACCCTTCTAAAAACTCCGGTTTTTAGAATGAATCAAATAAAACGGGAGGTAATATAGTGAATATTCTTTACATTGCGAGCGAAGCCGCTCCCTTCACCAAAACAGGAGGTTTAGGTGAGGTTATAGGTGCGCTGCCGCAAGCGGTTGCCGGACAGAAGCATCAGGTGCGCGTTATGATGCCCCTGTACTCCGCCATTCCCGAGGAATTTCGCTCCAAGATGCGCTTTGTCAAATATATCTATGTACCGCTTGCGTGGCGCAATCTTTACTGCGGACTTTTTGAGCTGACAAGAGACGGTGTAACATATTATTTCCTGGACAATGAATACTATTTCAGACGCGGCGATTTATACGGTTCGTTCGATGACGGCGAACGCTTCGCTTTCTTTTCCCGCGCGGCCGTCAGCATGATGACCGAAATTGACTGGATACCCGATGTCGTTCACTGCAATGACTGGCAAACCGCGCTTGTCCCCATATATATGCGCGTTTTGTACGGAGATACCGAACCCTACTCCGCGATTAAGACAGTTTTCACCATACACAACATAGAATATCAGGGACGCTTTGAGTCAAGCACACTCGCGAATGTGTTCGGTCTGCCCGAGACATTGTTCAGCGGCGGCACTATGGAATTTATGGGCGGCGTTTCACTAATGAAAGGCGCGATTGAGCTTTCCGACGCGATAACGACAGTCAGTCCGACCTATGCCGAAGAGCTTAAATACGGATTCTATTCCAAAGGGCTTGAGGGCGTTATAAACGCGCACAGCTCAAAGATAACAGGCATTCTTAACGGTATAGACACAAAAATGTACGATCCCGCGTCCGACAGCAATATAGCCGTAAATTATGATGTTAAAAGTATTGAGAAGAAAGCCGACAACAAGCGCGACTTGCAAAGGCTTCTCGGGCTGTCCGAGAACCCGTCCACGCCGATTGTGGCGATGGTCGGAAGGCTGGCGGCACACAAGGGTATAGATTTGGTTATATCCCGTTTAGACGCTATGATGGACATGGATTTGCAGTTTATTGTGCTAGGGCGCGGCGAATGGCACTTCGAGCATCTGTTCAGCAATATGCAGCACAGCTATACCGGGCGGCTGTCGGCAAACATTGCTTATAATCATACACTGGCACAGAAGATATACGCGGGCGCGGACATCTTCTTAATGCCGTCACAGGCAGAACCGTGCGGATTGTCTCAGATGATAGCCATGCGTTACGGCACACTGCCTCTTGTGCGCGAAACCGGAGGTTTGAAGGATACGGTTGTATATGATACCTCAAATCCCAAGTCCAACGGATTTTCGTTCGCGAATTACAACGCCGATGACATGATGCACGTTCTGTATGAGGCTTGCAACCTGTATGCGTCTGATAAAGAGACGTGGCGGAAAAAGCAGACAGTTGGAATGACACAGGATTTTGCGTGGAAGCCATCGGCGAAGAAATACTCGGACTTATATAAAACGTTAATGAAGTAACAATATTAAAAAGTGCGTTTTAACGGGTTCTCAACCTGAATATAAACCTCTTGGAATCATTGAGATTTTGAGAGGTTTGTATAGTTTTGGGGAAATTCAAATCAAATTCGCCGTTGACAAACTATCGTATATTTGGTAAAATGCAATTAGGGCGAATGATATTCGCCCGTGTGACTTTGGGCGGTGTTTACTTGCAACCTATTCTTTGGATAATTGTGATTGCGGCGGCACTGTTGCTTGGAGCCGGCGCTTTTTATGGTATTACGCTTTCACGCGCCGCAAAAACTAAATCCTCAAATTCAGTTTTTACGCCTATACCCTCTACAGACGCAGAACGTATCGGTCACGCCGCAAACGCGCTTTCCGCGATTATCAAATGCCGGACGGTATCGCGCGATAATCCCTTGGATAACGATGCTTCCGAATGGGTAAAGCTCCGCGACCGCCTTCGGAGGGATTTTCCGCTGACACATAAAACGCTTGCGCGTGAAATAATATCAGATTACAGCTTGTTATACATATGGAAGTCAGACGATTCGGAAGGCGAGCCGTTACTGTTATCCGCGCATATCGATGTGGCGGATGCCGATGGTGAGTGGGAATATCCGCCGTTCGACGGTGTAATCAGTGACGGTTATGTCTGGGGGCGCGGCACGCTCGACTGCAAGTGCAGTATTATCGCTATGTTGGAAGCTGTCGAGACACTGCTTGAGCGGGGTTTCAAGCCGAAACGCGACATATATTTGGCTTTCAGCCATGACCAGGAGTCGGGAACGGCGGGAGCTCTGGCACTTGCCAGATTTTTTGCCGACAGAAACTTATCATTTTATATGATTCTCGATGAGGGCGGTTGGGTGACACGCGGGCTGCTGCCTATTCGCGTGCCTGTCGCGCAGGTGGGCATTGCCGAAAAAGGCCGTATGCGCGTTAAACTTTCCGTAGATACAAATGGGGGACACGCATCGTTGCCGCCGCGGCACACTTCGGTCGGACTTTTATCCGAGGCTATAGCGCGTGTCGAGTACAGACCGTATAAAGCGAGATTAACATCCGTTGTTGTTTCGCAGCTTAAAAACGTTATATATGTGCTTCCGTTCAGATGGCGTTACGCTCTCGCTAATTTACCGTTAACCAATAAAACGCTGATTAAGCTCTGCTCAAATGAGGAACGACTTAATCCGCTTGTGCGTTCAACGGTTGCCGCCGTTAGATTTGACGGCGGGAGTTCGGGCAACGTTTTGCCCGGTGAAGCATCGGCGTTTCTGGATATCCGGCTGCTTCACGGTGACAGCGGAGAAGGGATACTGCAATTCATAAGGGATATGGTATCGGGCTTAGGAGTTTTTGCTGAGGACATCGGCACTGTCCCGCCCTCAGACATTTCGGAACGTAAATGCGAGCAGTTTAATGTCGTCAAAGAATGTATCCTAGATGTGTTCGGCAGTATTGAGATATCTCCTTCGCTCACCATTACGTCAACGTGTTCGCGGCAATACGAGCAGTTTTGCCCGTTTGTTTATAGATTTTCGCCCTTTACATTAACGCCTGTTGATCAATCGCGCCTGCACGGGCGAGGCGAGGGTGTCCGCGTGGATTCTCTCGGTCTGGCAATTTCATTTTACAGGGAACTGATAGAAAAGGTTTGTGAATAATTTTAATAACGGTTAAGGAGATTATGGAAGAATGGCAAGGAAAAGTAAAAGTGAAACAGAGCAGATAAAAACCCTCACCCCTGAAGCGGAGACGATGAAAAAAGCGATTGCCGGAAAAATGTTCAGGCATTTCGCGCGTGAGGTAAATCAGGCGACAAAAGAACAAATGTTCAAGGCGTGCGCGTTAGTTGTGCGCGACCTTATAACCGCCCGCATAGCGAAACACAACGGCGCAAAGAATAACGCCGACAAGCAGGTGCATTATCTGTCGCTGGAGTTCCTGTTAGGGCGTTCGTTAACTAAAAACGCATTCAATCTGGGAGTATATGACGACATGAAGGCCGCGCTTGAAGACCTCGGCTACGATATAAGCGACATAGAGGAGACGGAACCTGACGCGGGCTTGGGCAATGGCGGCTTGGGGCGGCTTGCGGCTTGTTATCTGGATTCACTGACAACATTAGCCATACCCGCGACAGGTTACTCCATTTGTTATCAACTGGGGATGTTCAAGCAGAAGATATTTGAAGGGCAGCAGATTGAGCTTCCCGACTCATGGATGAGTGTAGGCGATGTATGGCTTATTCCGGCAATGGATGAAATCGAGGAGGTTCGTTTTGGCGGGCGTATAGAAGAACGCTGGGAAAACGAACGCATTATTATAAATCATATTGATTATACTACCGTACAGGCGATACCGATGGATATGCACATCGCGGGTTACGGCACGGAGCATATCAATACGCTGAGACTTTGGAACGCCAAATCGCCCAAGGTGCTTGAAATGAGCCTTTTCTCACGCGGTGAATATATGCGAGCCGTTGAACAGAACGCAATGGCGGAAGTTATCTCATCGATACTGTACCCCGAGGATAACCACTACGAGGGAAAGCTCCTGCGCCTTCGTCAGCAGTATTTCTTCGTTTCGGCAACCGTGCAGAGCATTGTCCGCAAACACAAGGCGCGTCACGGCACACTCAGCAACTTCCACCTAAAACACGCTATCCACATAAACGACACGCACCCCACTCTCGTGATTCCAGAGCTTTTGCGTATTATGATAGACGAAGAGCATATGGCGTGGGATCAGGCTTGGACGATAGTATCCCGCACTGTGGCATATACTAATCACACGGTACTGGCGGAGGCTCTTGAGTGTTGGCCGCAGAGTATGTTTGAAATGCTTCTTCCGCGAGTATGGCAGATTATTTGCGAGTGTAACGACAGATACCTTGACATTCTCCGCTCACATTATCCGGGCGACCATAGCCGCCACGAGACAATGGCGATTGTATGGGACGGTCAGGTGAGGATGGCTAACCTCAGCGTTTACGCCAGCAGCGCGGTAAACGGCGTATCGCAGCTTCACAGTAAAATTTTACAGGAGAGTATTTTCGCGCCGGAGTTCGAGCTGTGGCCGAGGAAGTTTTACAATGTAACCAACGGCGTTGATCACCGCCGTTGGCTGACACAGATAAACCCGAGGCTTCACAACCTTATATGCGAGCTTACGGGTGACGGATACCTCAAGCATCCCAATGAACTGCAAAAACTTATGCGTTACGCGAACCGCAATGATGTCCAAACACAAATTTCCGACATTAAGCGTGCCAACAAAGCTGATTTTTCAAACTGGCTGCGTAAAGAGCAGGGCGTTTTGATTGACCCCGACACCGTTTTTGACGTTCAGGTAAAACGCCTGCACGAATACAAGCGTCAGTTACTGAACGTTTTGCATATTATATCACTGTATCAGCAGTTAACGGAAAATCCGGATATGGACTTCCTGCCGCGCACGTTCCTCATCGGAGCGAAGGCCGCGAGCGGATACCACATAGCAAAGAGGATAATACAGCTTGTAAACTCTCTGGCGAATGAAATTGACAATGACGAGCGCGTTAAAGGCAAGCTGAAACTTGTGTTCTTGGAAAATTACCGCGTATCAATGGCTGAAAAACTGATACCGGCAAGCGAGGTCAGCGAGCAGATTTCCCTTGCGGGTAAAGAGGCGTCGGGTACGGGCAATATGAAATTTATGCTCAACGGCGCGATTACCATCGGGACATTAGACGGCGCGAACGTTGAGATGGCGGAAGTGTTGGGGCTTAACAATATCTTTATTTTCGGACTTACCACATCCATGGTTGAGCAGACGCGCCGTGACGGCTATAACCCGCTGCAATACTACGACCGCAACAGCGAGCTAAAGGCGGCTGTCGACAAATTAACATTTGGATTCAGCGATGGGAAAAGCTATCAGGATATTGCGAACTCACTGCTCATAGGGCATATGCCCGACAGCTATATGTTGCTCGCCGATTTTGAGAATTACAGGCTTCGTCACATTGACCTCGCCGCCGCTTATGCCGACCGCGAACAGTGGAACAGGATGGCTATAGTTAACACGGCGCAGGCGGGTGTATTTGCCGCTGACCGCGCCATAGGACAGTACGCGAGACATATTTGGAATATATAATGTTTCCAAAGGATAATCAAGGAGGTAAAGCAAGATGGAATATCTTCGTCAGACTATAGGCAGTGCTGAATTAAGCGGTATTTTTAATCTTCCGCAAGCATTACGCAACAAAAAAGTCGAGGTTATCATTCTGCCGGTGGAAGATATTGCGCCGGAGAAATCGGAACGCGGAAATATGCAAGGTTTTAAGGTTAATTTTGGATTCCTAAAAGGAAAAGTACCCGAGTTACCCGATAGTTTTTTTGAGCCGTTACCCGAGGAGGATTTACAGGCATGGGGATTGTAAAATATCTTCTTGACACACATACGTTACTTTGGGTAGTGAGCGGAAACCAAAGACTAAGCGATGCGGCCGAAAAAGCAATAAACGATGAAAGCTCACTTAAATTTGTTTCAGCTGTGAGTGCGTATGAAATCATGTACAAGTACAAACTTGGTAAACTGCAAGGATTTGAAAATATTGCCGCCAATTATCTTGATATGCTTAAAAAGTTCGGTGCTTTAGAACTGCCAATAAGCACAGACCACGCGCATTTTGCGGGGAAATTTGAATGGTCGCACCGTGACCCTTTTGACAGAATGTTGGCTGCACAAACATCCATTGAAAACATGACCCTCATTACAAGTGATGAAGCGTTTCAATCGCTTCCGTGGGTATCTGTGCTTTGGTAATAAATAACAGCGGAAAATAAATTATATCACTGATAGGAATGTGGATATATTGAAAGACCCTCTTCATGGGAAAAATATAACTCTTCGGCCATTACGCGAAGAGGATGCCGCCTTTTTTGCCCATTGGTATAATGAACCTGAGGTCATGTTTGAGTGCGGTTTTCATGAACCAACGACATTGGAAGCAGAACTAAAGCGTATAAAAGAGCCCGAGAATAACGATGAAGACTGGTATGCGATTGTTGACAGCAAAACAGGCAGGCTTATAGGTGAAACGGGTTTGCTGCGTATGTGGCCGCATTGGTTTTGCACGGATATGTCAATGATTATCCCTAATCCCAACGATCAAGGAAAAGGATACGGAACAGAGGCGGCACATATTATGCTTGACCGTATCTTTAACCATTACAATCTTAACCGAGTGTCAATCGGCGTTGTTGGGCTGAATACGCAAGCACTGAAATATTGGGAACGGCTTGGGTTTATAAAAGAGGGTATTCAAGAGCAAGGATATTTTTATAACGGTGAGTACAGTGATTTCATAATGATGCGGATATTAAAAAGTGAGTATAACGGAGGCTGCCATGTCTAAACCATATTATATAACAACCGCGATTGTGTATACTTCCGGCAAGCCGCACATCGGCAATCTTGTCGATCCCATTCTTGCCGATGTGCTTGCGCGTTTTCAGCGTCTGCGCGGACGTGATGTGTATTACCTCACGGGAACTGATGAACACGGCGTTAAAGTTCAGGAAAAGGCACAAGCTGAAGGCATAGAGCCGCAGGAGCTGGTAGACAGGCTTGCCGCCGAGGTAAAACGCCAGTGGGATTTGATGAACACTGATTATAATCAGTTCATACGCACGACAGACCCCAAGCATAAAGCCGCCGTGCAGAAAATTTTCAAACGCTTTTTTGATAACGGCGATATCTATAAAGGCAGTTACGAAGGATTGTACTGCAAACCTGACGAAACATTTTATACGGAAAAACAGGCGGGTGAAAATAAAGTCTGCCCGGAATGCGGCGCGAAGCTGGTCGCCGCGAAAGAAGAGGCATATTTTTTCAAGCTGTCCAAATACGCAAACAGGCTCATTGAGCATTACGACAACAACCCGGATTTTATCCTGCCCGCATCGCGTAAAAACGAGATGATTGAAAATTTCCTCAAGCCGGGGTTGCAGGATTTGTGCGTTTCGCGCACATCGTTCACATGGGGCGTTCCTGTGGAGTTTGACCCCGGACACGTTGTCTATGTGTGGGTTGACGCGCTGTCCAACTACATTACCGCGTTGGGATATGACCCGGACGGTAACAGTGATGAACTGTTCAACAAATATTGGCCCGCGCAGATACAAGTCATCGGCAAGGACATTTTGAGATTCCACGCGATATATTGGCCGATTTTTCTGATGGCGTTGGATTTGCCGCTGCCGGAGACAATACTGGTTCACCCGTGGATATTGACTAACGATGCGAAGATGTCAAAATCAAAGGGCAATGTTGTCTATGCCGATGAATTGGCGGAGCGATACGGCGCGGACGTTGTTCGCTATGTGTTAATGAGAGAGATGACGCTTGCCAACGACGCGTCACTCACGCGCGAAAAATTTGTCGGGCGTGTGAACGCCGACTTGGCGAACGATTTGGGTAATTTACTGTCGCGCACAGTCGCAATGACCGAGAAATACTTCGGCGGCACTGTACCTGTGGAAAAAGAATATGAACCGCTCGACAAAGAGATAGAAACTCTGGCATCAAATGTGTCCGCCGCCGCCGCGTCATATTATGAAAGCGGTCAGACCGCAAACGCGCTTGCCGAGATATGGAAACTTATATCACGCGCGAATAAGTATATAGACGAGACGATGCCGTGGGTCTTGGGCAAGGACGAGAGCAAGAAAGCGCGTCTTGCGGCGGTGCTAGGGACTTTGTGCGAGGTTTTGCGCGGCGCGTCCGTATTCATTGAGCCGACAATGCCTATGGCGGCGAAAGAAATACGCCGCCGCCTTGGGCAGAACGAATCGCTGTCATGGGAACAGGCTGAAAAATGGAGCAATGAGTTCACGGTTACAAAAGGTGACGCGCTGTTTCCAAGGTTGGTGTTGGAGGAAGAGCTGGCGTTTTGGGAATTGTGAGCCCCCTACAGGGTCGCGTTAGTGACGGACACAGCTCTGTCATAGCTCATTGTACGCAAATCAAAAATGTGAAGGTCTGTGCCGCATTGCCCATCGCATAAATACTGTACGGCAAGAGCCGCCTGCATAGATGCCGCCATGCCCGGCGCGAATGACAGCACGGAATCAGCCGCCCTGACATTCTCCCGATATAGCAGCTCATAAAGATTGCCGTTAGGCGGTACGAACGCCGCCTGCGCCTGCCAGCCGCATACCGCTCCGTGAATCAGCGGTATACCCGCTTCACCGCAAGCCTTAAACAGTTTCATCCGCGAATCAGCGTTGTCCAACGCATCGATTGCCAATACGCAGCCGCTCATTATAACCGGAAGAATCTTTTCGTCCAAGTAAACCTTGACCGCGCATACATCTGCCTCCGGCCATATCTCCAGAGCGCGCTCAAGCGCAATGGAGTTTTTGTCGCGCCCGATACTGCCCATGTTTGAAAGTATTTGCCTGTTTAAGTTGCTTGCTTCAAAACTGCCGCTGTCGGCGCAGACAATGTGTCCTACTCCGATACGCACCAAATGCTCAAGCACATATCCGCCAAGCCCGCCGCAGCCCGCTATAAATATTCTGGAATTTCGCAGTTTTTTCTGCTCCTGTTTGGTGATTGCTCCTAAATTTCTTAAAAATCGTTCTTCCACTTGAAATCACCTCTTTTTTTATATATAATAATGTGGCTAACGAGGGGGACTAATATTGGCAAAAGTATTGAAAACCGAAGAGATGAACAAATGTATCGGCTGTTTTACCTGTATGCTTGTCTGCGCGGGTGTCAACCGTAAAAATCACTCCATCAGCAAAAGTTGTATCAGCGTTAAGACGAGCGGGGGAATCTCAGGCCGTTTTGTATCGGTAGTCTGTCAAGCCTGCCGCGAACCGCAATGCGCCGAAGTATGCCCGTCAGACGCTCTTACTCAGCGCAAGGGCGGGGGCGTTACGCTTGATAAGACGGTCTGCATAGGATGCCGCCGCTGTGAGGAGGCGTGTATTGTCGAAGCTATCAAGTATGATGAAGATGAACGCAAGCCGATTATATGCCATCACTGCGGTGTGTGCGTTAGATTTTGTCCCCACGGCTGTCTGGAAATGCAAGAAGTCTCAGATTAGGCAATCGCCCTGTAGGGGACGCTGTCCTCAGCGTCCCGCTAAAACAACAGTTAACAGATAAAAGGTGTGCTTTTATGATTTATAAAGATTATATACGGGTTTTATATATTGATTTGACCCGTGAAAAGATACGCATCGAGGAGCGTAAAGACTTAACACAATATATGGGCGGTGTGGGCGTTGCCTCTAAGCTGCTCGAGGAGAATATGCGTCCGGAGCTGGCACCGCTGGCACCGGAACAGCCTATTGTGTTCGCCATAGGCGCGTTGTCCACCATCTACCCGGTAATTACAAAAACCGTGGCAATGTTTATTTCTCCGCTTACCGGGGAACTGGGGGAATCGTATGCCGGCGGACGAATGGCTCTAACAATGTTCAAAGCGGGTTACGATGCGTTTGTCATCACCGGCAGCGCGAGACGACCGACATACCTTACAATCGCGGAGAATAATGTGCTGTTCCGTAACGCCCGCGCTATCTGGGGTACGGAGCAGGACTCGGCTGCCTCGGTCATCCGCAATTATGAAAAAGGACAGAGCGGCAAACGCTCGATTGTCCGAATCGGTGTCGCGGGAGAAAATCAAGTGAGCTTCGCGTGTGTGACCGTTGACACATACCGCCACTTCGGTCGTATGGGTCTTGGTACGGTATTCGGCTCTAAGTTCCTTAAAGCTCTGAACATAGTCGGCGACCGCAGCATACCCATCGAAAACTTTAAGGAATATTTCAAAGTATACCGCGAAATCTACGATAAGGCAACAGCTATTGGAGGGCCGATGGCAAAATACCACGATACCGGAACGCCTATAAACGTTGAGCCGCTCAGCGTGTCAGGGGGACTGCCCACACTGAACTTGCGGCAAGGCAGCTTTGAAAACGCCGAAGATGTATCCGGCGAGGCTTTCGCCAAAAGACATCTGACAAGAAAAATGTCGTGTACCGGGTGTCCTGTGGGATGTATACACATCGGGCAGTTCCGCCGCCCGTTTGCCGACCATGGGCATGAATACGAAGTCCTCTCTGTTGGATACGACTACGAGTTGATTTTCGCGTTGGGTACGTTTTTGGGCATCGGAAATTCCAAGGATATTTTAGAGCTGATAGATGAAGTCGAGATTTGCGGATTAGACGCTATGAGTACAGGCGTTGTGCTGGGTTGGGCAACCGAGGCGTTGGAGAAAGGTCTTATTAATGTTGAACATCACACTATTGTGCCTCTTCGTTTCGGAGAACCTGAGGGATACCGCAAAGCTGTACACCATATATCAAACCGCAAGAACAGTTTTTATACCGCGTTAGGAAAAGGTGTGCGATATGTTTCATCGGAATACGGCGGCGCGGACTTTGCGATGCACATAGACGGTAACGAGATGTCGGGTTATCACACGGGGTACGGCTCGCTTATCGGTATGGCGGTCGGCGCGAGACACTCACATCTGTGTAACGGAGGTTACGCTCTGGATCAGGCTATGAACAAAGATGAACCCATAAACCCGGCATTGATGGCGGAAGCTCTGCTGAAAGAGGAAATAGAGCGTTGTATGCTTAATTCATTGGTCATGTGCCTGTTTGCACGCAAGGTATATGACAGACCGACTATATTGAAAGCCTTCGCGGCTATCGGGGTTGAGATGACCGATGATGAACTCACCGCCGTGGCTCGCCGCAACTACGCCACGAAACTACGCATAAAGAAAGCTCTGGATTATAACTGGGAAAAAATTCAGCTCCCGAAACGCTTTTTTGAAACACCTTCATCCAACGGCAAACTTGACGAGGCAACGGCTCACGAAGTCATTAAAGAGTATCATCTGCGTCTGGCGGAACTGGAGGCGGAAACGTGAAAGTGACAGCTTTATTTACGGGGAACACTGCCGAACCGCGTTCATTGGAATTGCACAGCGAATCAACAGTGGCTGACGTAATAACTCTTCTGGGTATCCCCGGTGACGAAGCCGGATTGACCGTTATAAACGGCAAGGCAGTCTCACACCAAACGCTTCTGTCGGATGGCGACACGGTGAAAATATTTCCCGTCATCATCGGCGGCTGATTCTTATGATACGCCGCAATCGCCGCCGCGTCCCGTCATTGTTTCCATAGCGTGATTTAATACCGTGCGGATAATATCAAAGCACTCACGGGCGGCTTTCGGACTACCCGGCATATTGATAATAAGCGTCCGCCCACGTATCCCCGCAATCCCACTGCTCAACATTGCCATATCGGTGATTTTTAAGCTCTCGGCTCGCATTGCCTCAGGTATACCGGGTACGTTACGCTCAATAACATCGCTGGTAGCTTCGGGCGTAATATCACGGGGAGATAGTCCCGTACCGCCTGTGGTTAAAACGAGGTCAACGGATTTGCAGTCACATAACTCTTTCAGAGCGGTGGCGACACGCTCCCTCTCGTCAGGTAAAATCTCACGGTTTACTACTGTAAATCCCGCCTCAATCAACAGACGCTCAAGCTCAGGACCGCTCAAATCCTCGCGCTGTCCGGCGTATCCCTTATCGCTTATTGTCAGAACTGACGCTCTGTATTTCATAAAAATCCTCCTGTAGGGACGAACTGCGTTCGTCCGTGGACGCAGCGTGCGTCCCTATATTCTACAGGTTTATTATATATAATCCCGGGCAAAACTGCAACCCCAAAACTCCGAGCCTTGGCGGCTAAAACCTCTGGTCATGCCGCCCCGGCCGATAGGGCAACGCCGGAAACAGCGTTACCTTCCATTGTGAAAAGGAGAAAAAACTATGATGAAAGCTGTGAAACAGCCGCTTCGACACGCCCTTTTATGGGGCGTGGTTGTGGCAACAGCCTTGGGCTTAACCGCCTGCGGCAAAAAAAGCAACCCCGATGTGACGCTGATATTATCCACAACAACCAGCGTGAACGACTCCGGACTTCTGGCATATCTTGCGCCGTACCTGAAAGAGGAAGAAAACATAACTCTGGACATACTGGCACAAGGAAGCGGACAAGCTATAAAAACCGCTTCCGACGGCAACTGTGACGTGCTGATTGCCCACAGTCCCGCCGCCGAGAGGGATTTCGTTGACGGCGGCACGGGCGAGAACCGTCAGGAGTTCATGTATAACTATTTCGTTATCATCGGACCGAAAGATGACCCCGCCAATGTCGCGGGAAGCGTCAGCGCATCGTCAGCGTTCACGGGAATTTACGAAAACGGTGCTGACTTCTATTCCCGCGATGACAGCTCCGGTACGGACTCCAAGGAAAAAAGCCTGTGGTCGGCCGCCGGAATCGACACGTCAGACTTGCCCGATGATTTCTACCTTAAAACAGGTAAGGGTATGTTGGACACCTTAATCATGGCTGATAATACAGGCGGTTATACATTGTCCGACAAATCCACATTCCTTGCAAACGCGGACAAACTACCCAACTTGACTATTTTATATGAAAAAAATGACGAACTGAAAAATGTCTATTCAGTAATATTAGTCAACCCCGATGTATACCCCGATTTACAGCACGAAGCCGCCAAACGTTTCCACGCTTGGCTCTCGCTGAAGTCAACTCTGGAAAAAATCGCAGCATTCGGACTTGACACATACGGCGAATCCCTGTTTTTTGTAAACTGACATGAACGAACTCAACATTTCATACGTTGTGCAAATTCTGGGGCTTACGGTGTGCGTCACGCTGGCAAGCACCGCTTTATCCGCTATGATTGGCTTGCCTTTAGGGTATCTGTTGAGCATGAGCAAAACTCCGGTTTTGCGCCGTATGAGAAGCGTTATCTCCGCCATGACCGGGATACCTCCGGTCGTGGCGGGTCTGTGCATCTACTTTTTACTGACGCGCAACGGTCCGCTCGGCGGCTTCCGCCTGCTGTATTCGCCGTTCGCCATGGTGATGGCGCAGATGGTAATCGTAATACCGATTATAGCGGCGGTCGCATATCCCTCATTTATGAAAGTCCGGGCGGATATACACGAGACTTGCTTGGGGTTGCGTCTGCCTAAAGCCAAAATATTCCGTCTGCTTCTGCGGGAATGCCGTACCGCCTGTGTATCCGCTGTCATGACCGGATTCGGACGCGCCGTCTCCGAGGTTGGCGCGGTTATGCTTGTTGGCGGAAACATAGCGGGCAGAACGCGAGTTATGACAACGGCGGTACTGACCGAAACAGGGCGAGGAAACTACGCCAACGCCATGCTGCTCGGAGGATTGTTGTTAACTTTATCCCTCGCGCTTAATCTGTTTGCCGGGCGGTTCAGGGGGGAACATGATTAGTATACGCGGTATTGAACTGAGATTTGGTGAGCGCGTTTTGTTCCGAAGCGGCAATATTGATTTAACGGTCGGTGCCTATCCGCTGATAGGGTTGAACGGCACGGGCAAGACCACCTTTCTGCGTATGCTTGCGGGTTTTCATAAGCCCGCGTCAGGTAGTTTTTCAGTCAACGGGGATATAATGTTTCAACCGCAAAAACCTGCCGTGTTTGGCATGAGCGTATTGGGAAACGCGATGTTGGGGATGAATATACGGGACAGAGACAGCACGTTGGAAGTTCTGTCAGATGTGGGACTTGCAGAGTTTGCACACGCTCCGGCAAGGACACTCTCGGTTGGTGAACAGCAGCGTCTGTGCCTGTGCAGAAGTATTTTAACGGGCGGCGATGTATTTCTTTTTGACGAGCCGTTTTCCGCTATTGACCTGAACTCCGCCGATATACTTGCGGATTATCTGAAAAGTAAATGTTCACACGCATTGACGATACTCGCCGTACACAGCCTTAAAACAGCGCGGCGTATGTCGGAGAAATGCCTGTTAATACGGCAGGGCGAACTGATTCTGTGCGATATAGACGCGGCGGCCGCTCACTTTATAAGGAGTATAGAATGACGGTAAAATCTTTAGACGATACTCTCAAAATCATTCGCGGGGCGTTTCATCCTTTAACGCCGGGTGAACCTGAAACCGTTCCGCTGCATATGGCGGCAGGGCGTGTTCTCGCGTTGGATATAACCGCGCGTGAAGATAACCCTCCCTTTAACCGCTCTTCGTTGGACGGTTACGCAATCCGCGCCGCCGACACCTTCGGCGCGGGCGAGAGTATACCCGCGATGCTCACTCCGTCCGGCGAGGTGCTTATCAATAAGATACCCCAAATCTCGCTTTTGCCGGGACATTCAATGTATATTCCGACAGGCGGATGTCTTCCCGAAGGCGCAGATGCGGTCGCCATGATTGAAATCGCCGAGGTGTTCGGCGGAAATGTGTTGGTGTTGTCACAAGTCGCACCCGGTACGGGAATCGTGTTCCGTGGAGAGGATACCAAAGCGGGTGAAACGGTAATCAGAGAGGGAGAGGTCTTATCATCGCGGCATATCGGCGCGTTGGCGGCACTGGGATATGGGACTGTTCCTGTCAGAAAGCGGCTCATATGCGCGGTAATTTCAACAGGCAACGAACTTCTGCCAATCGAAAGCCCATTGGTAGACGGCGCGACCCGTGATGTTAACTCCCACTTGCTCCGTTCGCAACTGGAAGCGTTTGGCTGTGAAGCGCGTGTCTTTGACATCTGCCCCGATGACGAAACCGCTCTGTCGGCGGTTGTGCGGGACGCTTGCGAGTTATGCGATGTTGTTTTAGTGTCGGGCGGCAGTTCGGTGGGTGTTATGGACTTGACAAAGCGCGTCTTTCAACAGACGGCGGAAATTTTGGTACACGGAATCGCCGTTAAGCCCGGCAAACCTACAATCATCGCAAAGGCGGAAGACAAGGCGTTGATTGGTCTGCCGGGGCATCCGGTCTCGGCATTTTTCGTTATGTTGGAGGTCGTAAGACCGCTTATCAATTCCCTGCGCGGCCTGACGGACGCGCCGCAGCCAACTGTCACCGCGAAACTCGCGGATAAGGTTCCGTCCAACCACGGGAGAGAGGATTTGATTCCCATATCCTTGAATACTCAAGACATGACGGCTCACGCCGTCCCGTATAAATCCGGGCTTATCACGCTGCTGACCCGGAGTGACGGCTATATCCGCGTCCCGCGCTTTACCGAAGGACTGGACAAAGGCGCGGAAGTACAAGTGCTGAGGTATATATAATGCACACTTATTTAGAAAACAGACAGCTCTCAGACGCGCTGAACGGCTATAAGGCATTTCTCGCGCCGATGTTGAAACCGTTGGAAACTGAAATAATTCCCGTATCCGCCGCGAGCGGACGGATTACCGCGTGTGCCGTTCACGCGAAAATAAGCAGCCCGCATTTTAACGCTTGCGCCATGGACGGCATTGCTGTCCGCGCCGCCGATACTTTCAACGCCTCGGAGCTGTCTCCGGTTATGTTAAATCAAGAGCAATACAGGGTGGTTGACACAGGCGACCCCGTACCCGAGAGCTTTGACGCGGTGATTATGATTGAAGACATCATATTTCACGGAGATTGCGCGGAACTGCGGGCGGCGGCTTGCGCTTGGCAGCACGTCCGACAGATTGGAGAGGATATCTGTCAGGGCGACATGATTCTGCCGTCCTATACAAAGCTCACCCCGTCCGCCGTGGGTGCGTTGCTTGCGGGAGGGATTATACAAGTAGAGATATTCAAGCGCGTTCGTGTTGGGATAATACCAACGGGCGATGAGCTTATTCCGATTGGGCAGTCTCCAAAGAGCGGCGACATTATAGAGTTCAACTCACATATGCTGCGGGCATCGCTAATCGAGGCGGGCTGTGAGGTTGCGATATATGATATTACCCGTGATTCCCTCGAGGCGTTGAACAATGCCCTGCTTCGCGGTGTTGCCGAAAACGACGCGGCTCTGCTGATTGCCGGGTCATCGGCGGGACGGGACGACTACACGAATAGCGTCATTAGCAAAAACGGAGCGGTATTCTGTCACGGAATCGCCATCCGACCGGGAAAGCCCGCTGTGCTTGGCGTTTGCGGGAATAAACCCGTAATCGGAATCCCGGGTTATCCCGTTTCCGCCGCTATTGTGCTTGAGCAAATCGTGCTGCCCGTAATATCTCTGCTGACTAAAAACCCGCCGCCCGCCGCCCATATCGTAAACGCCGTCATCTCGCGCAAAATTGTGTCCGGTCTTAAATACATGGAGTTTCTGCGCGTGAAATTAGGTTATATCAGAGACAGGCTTGTCGCTATACCCATGGCGCGCGGCGCGGGCGCGATAGCCTCTCTGGCAAAAGCTGACGGTGTGGCGGTAATCCCCTGTGACAGCGAGGGATTAGATTCGGGAGATGAAGTTGAGGTAGAGCTTCTGCGCCCGTTGGATGAGATACTCCATTCGGTCACAGTTGTTGGAAGTCATGACCCAATGCTAGATATAATAGGGGATATAATGCGCCGAAAATCAGATTATTACCTCTCAAGCGCACACGTGGGCAGTATGGGCGGCATCATGGCACTTCTGCGTGATGAGGCACACATCGCGCCGATACATCTGCTTGACCTCGCCACCGGAGTTTATAACACAACCTATGAGGAAAAACATTTCCCGGGGAAAGAAACTACCCTTGTGAAAGGCGTAAAACGGACGCAGGGCATTATGGTTCAAAAAGGAAATCCAAAGGGCATTATGTCTGTCTCAGACCTTAAAAACGTTACTTATATCAACCGCCAAAAGGGTTCGGGTACAAGGATTCTGTTAGATTTTCTGTTGAAACAAAACGGGATATCGGCAGATGATATTGACGGCTATCAAAACGAGGAGTACACCCATACCGCCGTAGCCGCGAAAATCGCCGCCGGCAATGCCGGGGCGGGACTGGGGATTTATGCCGCCGCGAAGATGTTCGACTTGGACTTTATCCCGGTCGCGGACGAGGAATATGACTTTTTGATAAAAACCGAAACTCTGGATAATCCAATGGTACAAACCTTTATCGAGACACTGCGCTCAGAAGAACTGAAAACAGAGCTGGAAAAAATGGGCGGGTATGAACTGTATGAACGATAACTTCGGCAGAATCATCAACTATTTACGCCTGTCGGTCACCGACAGATGCAACTTGGACTGCTCATACTGCAAACGCGCGGCAAGTAAATCACAAACCCTTATGACACTTGATGAAATTCAAAAAATAACCCGACTGTTCGCTGAAATCGGTATCCGCAAGATTAGGCTGACCGGGGGAGAACCGTTGACTAGAACCGATATTTGTGAGATTATCTATATATGCAAAAATACGGAGGGTATAAGAGAAGTCGCAATGACCACCAACGGCATTTTACTCTCACCCGAAAAAGCGAAAGAACTGAGAAACGCCGGACTTGACAGAGTAAATATCAGCATCGACGGCCTTGACCCCGGCAAATACAAGCAAATCGCGCGTGCGGGAAGCCTGACCGCCGCGCTGTCGGGTATAAACGCCTCTCTCGCGGCGGGACTTGCGCCGATAAAGATAAACACCGTGCTAATGCGCGGCGTTAACGATGGCGATATTGAGCGTTTCATCGCGCTGACAGACGACAGAGACGTGCGGGTGAGATTTATTGAATATATGCCGATGGGCGGGAAAGCGGAGGAGAGTTATATATCCGCTGAGGAAGTTATAAATGCCCGCCCATGGCTCAAAAACCATGACAAGGTCGAATTTATATGCTCTGTGAGTCAACCGTTCTGCAATCAGTGCAACCGCGTTCGCGTCACGGCCGACTGCAAACTGCGGCTCTGCCTTGGAAACAACCTTGAATTTGATTTACGCGAAATGCTGTTGAGGGATAACGCGGCGGAACTTTTGCGGAACGCAATCGCGCAAAAGCCGCAGCGGGGCTTTTGTGATGGTTTTGTGACAAATCGCGGCATGGGAAATATCGGCGGATAAATTCAGATAACAGATAATGGATAACAGATAACAGTGATTGTAAGGGCGGTCATTGGCCGCCCGCGAGATAACAATGGGAGGAACGATATTATGGCATTTACACACTTGGACGAATATGGACGCGCTAAAATGGTTGACATTTCAGATAAGTCCGTCACACTGCGAAAAGCTGTCGCGGCGGGAGAGGTAAAGTGCCGCCCGGAGACAGTCTCCAAGATTATTGAGGAAAAATTTGCGAAAGGCGATGTATTTGCCGCCGCGCGTATAGCGGGCATTATGGCGGCTAAAAAAACGCCTGAGCTGATACCTCTTTGCCACAATATCCCGTTGCAGACTGTGGAGGTCAATCTCGGCGCGGATGTCGAAAGCGGAATTATATCCGTTACGGCGGCGGCTGTCTCCGAGGGGAAAACAGGTGTTGAAATGGAGGCTCTTACAGCGGTCGCCGGGGCTTGCCTGTGCGTATATGATATGTGCAAATCGGAAGATAAGTCTATGGTTATAGGGAACATTAGATTGCTCAAAAAGACCGGAGGAAAAACCGGAACAATTTTGGCGATAAACATAAGCGAGCGCAAAGGCGTTCCCAAAACAGAAGTTTCAGAAGCGGAACTTTTAGAAAACCACGGAATTTCCGGCGATGCTCACGCCGGTCCCGGAAAACGCCAAGTGAGCCTTCTGTCATCGGAGAGCATTGAAACTATAAAGCATAAAGTAAACGGGCTGTGCTTCGGGCGGTTTGCCGAAAACATTACAACCGAGGGAATTGACCTATGCGCCCTGAAATTGGGCGCGAGGCTCAGACTGGGTGAAAGCGCGGAAATCGAGATTACGCAAATCGGCAAAGAATGTCACAACGAGTGTGAGATAAAGCGGTTGGCGGGCGAATGTGTTATGCCCAAGCAGGGAGTTTTCGGAGTTGTAATCAAAGGCGGCAAGATTTCCAAACACTGCCTGATTACCCCTCTATGACGCGCTCTCAAACTGGCTGTTGTACAGCTCAGCGTAGAATCCGCCGCTCTCAAGAAGCTCGTTATGACTTCCCTTTTCCACAATGTCCCCGTCTCTCATAACCAGAATCAAATCGGCGTTGCGTATAGTTGACAGCCTGTGCGCTATAACAAACGAAGTCCTGCCCGCCGTCAGCTTATCCATCGCGCTCTGAACAATGCGCTCCGTGCGCGTATCGACAGAGCTTGTAGCCTCGTCTAAAATCAAAAGCGGCGCGTTCTGTATCATGGCGCGGGCAATGGTTACGAGCTGTTTCTGTCCGGCAGAAAGGCTTGCCTTATCATTGAGTACCGTGTCATAACCCTGCGGCAGTGTCCGTATAAAGTGATGCAGACCGACCGCCTTGCACGCGGCAACGACATCTTCATCAGAAACTCCCTGCTTGCAATAAATGATATTATCCTTTATAGTTCCCTCAAAAAGCCATGTGTCCTGTAAAACCATGCAGAACTGCTCGTGTACGTTCTCGCGCCTTACCTCGCTCATCGGAACGCCGTCAATAAGTATCTCGCCGCCGCCCAACTCGTAAAACCGCATTAGCAGGTTCACCATCGTTGTCTTGCCCGCTCCGGTCGGACCGACAATGGCTATCTTCTGCCCTGCGTTAACCTCCGCCGAGAAGTCGTTGATTATCGTCTTATCCGCGCTGTACCCGAAATGCACATTTCTAAACTCCACATTTCCTTTGATATCGCTCAGTTCTTTGACCTTGTGGCTCTCATCAGGCATCTCCTCCTCGCCGAGGAACTCAAAGACGCGCTCACCCGCCGCAGCCGTCCTCTGCAAGTTCTGCGCCGCCTGCGCGAACTGCGAAAGCGGCTGCGTGAACAGGCGCACATAAATCATAAACGCGACTATAACGCCGAATGTAATCGTCCCGTTCATAGCCAAAACCGCGCCGACTACGCAGACCGCCACATATCCGAAGTTGCCGATAAACCCCATCATAGGGAACATAAGTCCCGACAGAAACTGCGACTTCCACGCGCTGTCGTACAGCTTGCCGTTTATTTCCTCGAAAACTCTCTTCGCCTCTTTGCCGCCGTTATAAACCTTAACAATATCATGCCCCGAATACACTTCCTCGATATGCCCGTTTATCTCTCCCAGACCCTCTTGCTGTACCGAAAAATGTTTCTGCGACTTGCCCATGATAATCATCATAAAGACGAACCCGAAAATGCTCGAGCCAATAGCCGTCAAGGCGAGAATCCAACTGTTAAGGAACATCATAATCAGCGCGCCGATAAGCATAGTCACCGCGCTTACCAGTGTTCCGATACTCTGATTCATTGTCGTGCCGATTGTGTCAACATCGTTTGTAACGCGGCTGATAACGTCTCCGAAACTTGTGCCGTCAAAATATTTGAGCGGCATTTTATTTATTTTACCCGATATGTCGCCGCGCATTTTCTTTGAAATCCGCGCCGTTATCGTTGCCATAATATAATGCTGTGCAAATGTAAGAATCGCCGATCCCCCATAGAAAATTACCAGTATAAATCCAATCCGAGTAATAGCGTCCATGTCGATTGAACTCATGAATCCCTTGAGAATCTCATCTGTCATATCCCTGAGCCTGTCCGGCCCTATAATTTGCAGAACAGTTCCGATTCCCGCCAAGAAAAGCGAAATTATAATTATCGGCATATAGTTTTTGCAGTACACAATCAGCTGCTTTATCGTTTTCTTAAAGTCCTTTGCTTTTTCAACAGGCATACCCGGGCGGCCGCCGCCCGGTCCGCGCGGCCTTCTATATCTTTTGTTTTCATCACTCATATCTTAACACCTCCCAGCTCTTCTTCGCTCAACTGCGACGCGGCGATTTCCCTATAAACTTCGCAGTCTTTCAGCAATTCTTTGTGCGTGCCTTTGCCAACTACTCTGCCCTCGTCTAAGACGATAATCTGGTCGGCATCCATAATCGTGCCTATCCTCTGCGCTACAATCAAGCTCGTGACCCCCGCCGTCTCCTTTTTAAGAGCGTTACGCAGAACGCGGTCGGTCTTATAGTCCAACGCGGAGAACGAATCGTCAAAGACATATATATCAGGTTTGCGGCAGACCGCGCGGGCAATAGCGAGCCGCTGTTTCTGCCCGCCCGACACATTTGTGCCGCCCTGAGCAATCTGCGCCTCGTACTTGCCGTCCATCTCTTCAACAAACTCCGCCGCCTGCGCGATACGCGCGGCGGTTTGAACATCGCCGTCATTATCGCCGTACTTCACGTTGGATTCTACCGTACCCTTGAACAGCACCGCCTTCTGCGGCACATAGCCGATTTTACCGTACAGCTCCTCAAATTTATAATCCTTGACATTAACACCGTTGACTAAAACCTCGCCCTCCGTCACGTCAAAGAAGCGCGGCACAAGGTTAATGAGCGTTGATTTTCCGCTTCCGGTCGAGCCGATAAACGCCGCTGTCTCGCCCGGCTTTACGGTAAAGCTAACATCTGTTAAAACATCGTCCGCCGCGCCGGGATACTTGAAGCTGACATTTTTGAACTCCACCGTACCGGGGAGGACGGGCTTTCCCCCGGAAATAGACGTTAAACCGCCCGAACCCTCGATAATCGCGGGTTTCGTCTCTAAAACCTCGTTTATACGCTTTGCCGAAACGCTCGCCCTCGGCAGAAACACAAACATCATAACAAACATCATAAACGCCATTATAACCTGCATAGCGTACTGCGAAAAGACCACCATGTTCGAGAACAGTTCAAGCCGCTCCATAAGCCCTGCTTGGTTTATCAAGTACGAGCCTATCCAATAAATGGCAAGGCTCAAGCCGCTCATGACAAGCCCTATTACAGGCATCATGAACGCCATCGCGCGGCTTGTATAGAGATGGGTATCAGTCAGTTCTTTGTTCGCGGTATCAAACTTGCCCTCTTGATAACTCTCCGCGTTATACGCCCTCACAACGCGCAGACCCATAAGGTTCTCGCGCGTCACTCGCGTGAGATTGTCCGTCAGTGTCTGCATCATCTTAAACTTAGGCACGACAAATATCAAAACCAATATGAACATGGCGATTAGGATTCCCACGGCGGCGGCTGTCACAAGCGTCCACTCATAACCCTTGCCCATGATTTTCGTAACCGCCCACACTGCCATAATAGGGGCTTTTATAATCATCTGAAGCCCCATCGCAATAAACATCTGCACCTGCATAACATCGTTTGTAGAGCGCGTTATAAGGCTTGATGTCGAAAAACGGTTTATCTCCTCCATCGAAAAAGATTCAACCCTGTTAAACAGCTCACTGCGTAAGCGCATTGAGAACGATGCGCCAATTCTCGCCGCAAAGAACCCGACAACTACCGCCGATGCCATACTGCCCAACGCGCACAGCAGCATGAACCCTCCGGCAATCCAGATGTCTTTTAAGGCGTTGCCCGCTTTTTGAACTAACTCGGTGATTTCTTTCATGTAGTCCGGCATTTTCAAATCAAGCCAGACTTGAGCAACGATAAAAACCAAGCTGAAAAAAATCAGCATCCACTCTTTACCGTTAAGTCTCTTTAGTATTTTTGTCATATATTTACCTCAACCAATTTCTTTCCCGCTTACCGGGGCGGCGCGACAAATCGCAGGAAATTCTCTAATATTTTCGCCACATCCGCGCGTGTGGCGGTATCCAACGGCCTGAACCTGTTGCCGCTTCCGGAAATCACATAGGCCTGAGCCAATTCCTTGGCGGGTATCTCAGCCCACTCGTCAAATTCGTCTTTGTCGGCAAACTCCGGCAGTGTGCGGTACTTAGGTATTTCATAACCCTTGAAATTCATGTAATTATACAGCATGACCGCCATTTCCTGCCGTGTAATCGGGCTTTCGGGATAGTACAAATCATCGCCGGACGCGATACCGTTCTCAGCCGCCCATACTACCGCGCCGTGATACCACATATCGGGTGAAACATCATCGAAAGACAGCGCGCCGGGGGTGTCGCGCCCTACAAGCGCGGGTCTTCCATCGAGCTTCCACAGCATGACCGCGAACATGGCGCGGGTCATGCTCTCAGTCGGCATGAAATTCCCGTCGCTGCCCTCGAAAATGCCGTAACAGTTGGCATATGCCACCGCGTCATAGTACCATTCGTTCCCCTTTATGTCATTAAATCTATTTGTCCAGAGTGTCACGGGTTCGTAACCCATGACGAAGAAGCTCTGATGATTTATCTTAAAGGTTATCATGCCCGTCTCTTTATTATATACGGCTTTGAGGTCGGCCAGATTGCCGTTGTCGTCCATATGCCAAATGCGGACAGCCTTTGGGTCTTCGCCCCTTTTGAGCGTATACGGCAGACAGACCGTCATAGGAGCGTCGGTCTTTACGCCGTCCACAAACACATCAAGGCTGATTACCATTTCATAGCCCCTTGTCTGCGCCGCCTGCATACCTCTAAGGCTTTTCCACGGCACGATTGCCGCGTCTACCTTAACGGTTTTTGTACCCGCGCCCGTGACTTTGATTTTCCATTCCAAGGTTTCGCGTTCAAGGGTGACATCTATGTGAAGGTCTTCCTCCGGCGCGGAGGGGTAGTAGTTGGGGCGGGGGGTCGGGGATGGGCTAGATGACTGGTTGCCGCCGCTTGGTACAACTTCAGCAATCAGTGCGCTGTCATTGAGATATATATCGAACGTGTACCCCGAATATGTCGTAGTTTTGGTGGCAAAAAAACCGTCAGCACCCCCAATCAGTATAATGGTATCACCCATATTAAGGTTGTCGGGTGTTCCTGTCAGCTTGATACCATTGTTCGACAGGGGCAGACCCCCATCAGCGAAAAGCAGCATATCGTCTGCCGCCGCTCCGGTAAGGTCAAACTCAAACTCATCTATATCAATTTCAACCGGTACTTCAATAACCATACCATAATCTTTTGCCGCAAAATATGTACCTACATCTAATTTCGCCTTGCCCCCGTCACCGCCGGCATTGCCGCTTACCTCATCGCCGGGGTCACCTCCCTCCAACTTAACCATTTTAACATCAAGTTTGAAGGGCCAAAGATTTAACACCGCGTCTCCGCCGTTTTCGCCGTTTTGTCCTGCTCCGCTTCCGCCGTTTCCTCCGTTTCCTCCGGTTAAGTTAACTCCAGGAGCGGTAAAGTTGCCTGTTATGGCGAGGGTCGCATCGCCGCCGGGACCCGGGGCGGGTGCTGATGTGCCGTTTCCTCCGTCGCCGCCTAAAATTACCGCCATTGGATCGGTAAGCTCTAGGTCTTCGGTAAAGATCAAAATAGCATGAGGGGTTGATGCAACGTTTGGAGGCCAATCGCCGTTAAATTCTACCAACCTTCCATAACTACCACCATTATAACCACCGCCTATATACAAGCTAGTGCCAGAAACGGCGGCGATTGCCATCATCAGCAGTGCGGGCAGCACCGCGAGCGGCACAAAAAGTGCCAATTTTCGCAGAATTTTCTTTAGTTTGGTGTTCATGGATTTCCTCCAATTCCTGTAGGGACGCACTGCGTGCGTCCGCGGACGACCACAGGTCGTCCCTA
>WRJE01000029.1 GCA_009782385.1 Oscillospiraceae bacterium
TCCATCGCAAATCGTGCCGGACAGCCAATACATATTAACGCCGCCGACAATCGCGCACAGTTCCCACTCGGGGTATGACCTGTCCATCAGCGACACAAACCGCTCCATCCGCGTTTTTAATTCGGTTATGGGAATTTTTGATATGTTCATTTATTTTTAACCTTTGTGTATTTTTCTGTAGGGGCGGTCATTTGTCCGCCTAGGGGTTTCGCCATTTGTCCGCCCGCGTATATCCTCCGCGCAGCATTTGACATTTTCGCCAAATTATGCTACAATGCGCTCCAAACGCTTTGTAGCCGCCCGTCCCTGTCCAAAGGTTGGCGGCTACTTGGCTGTTTAATTTTTGGCGGCGTGTCGGTTTCCGGCACGCTCTTGTTATTTGTATTCTAACACGACCGCGAAAATTTGTCAACAAAAATTTTCACCAACGCGACCGATGTTTGGTATAACGGAACGCCGAGGGCGGCGTTCCCTACGGGGTTATGTTATACCGTCAATAATTTCTATCAGTTCGCGTTCAAGCTCAAGTTCGCCTTTGTAGGGATAAGCAAGGCGGACTTTTTCATACATTTTTAACGCCTTGACTGTCTCCGCCTCGTCACGGGTTACCAGCTTATGGTATGCGTACATCAACCTGCGTTTTGACATCTGAGAACCGCTCGCCTTTATATACTTTGCCAAATTTTTGGTGTACAGCCGCTCTATTTCCTCGGGGCGGCGTTCGCCGATTATCTCTAAAAACAGCAGTTCACAGCGGAGCTCGTTTTTATATATCTCAAGAATTTTACTGCCTTCGTTGAGAATCCTTTGCGCGAGTTCTTTAGCCGCCGTAAAATCATGATTATCAATGGAGACGTTCATACGGTTAATTGCGATGGTTACGGATATTGGGTCGTTAAAATCTTCGGGCAGTTCCGACCATTCGGGCGGCATATCCTTATACCTTACACCCTCCGTTAAGCTCGCGTTTACCATCAGCATGGTATAAAACGCGCTCCTTGCCCTTTCATTTTTTGACATCAGCATAATATTGTACCCATCGTTTGCTATTCCCGACATTTTTAGGGGAATCAAGTTTGTCAAGCCCAGAAGCACGCCAATACCTGCAAGGGGAATAAAAATTATTCCGGCATAGCTGAAATTAAACAACGTGTATAATGCGAAAAATATTCCGCCGAATATGAGGTTGGCTATACCGCCGCTTAAATTGTACAGCAGATACGGGAACTTTCCGTTTACAGGTTCGGGCGGTGTCATCAGGCACTGCCCCGCAGCTCCGGCGATATTATATCTTTTTGTTTTTATTTTGCCGTCTTCTTTAACAAAGATAATATGGTAAACCCTAAAAGATGTGAATTTATAGCCGCAGGCAAGCCCTCCGATTAAATGTCCGGCTTCGTGCGCTATTATATGAAACGCAACGCCTATGTATATAGACGCAATAAGTACGGCGGCTTGCAAGAGGAATGCCGCGAGGTTAAAGTCACCGGTTTCGTCAACGGAATTTAATCCGAACCTAAACGCGAAAAACCCGATTGCCGCTCCGACAGCAAACAGAACAACTGTGGTTATTATGTCGCTTAATTTGATTTTGTTTTTTTCTTTTTTCATATAAATATGACCCTTTCTATTTTATATAACGGAACGCCGAGGGTGGCGTTCCCTACGGGGAAACACGGCGCGATGTGGACATCGCGCCCTACGACATTGTTGTTACGGGTTCGGTTTCAATCGGTTCGTTTTTGTGTATCGCAACGGTGCGCCAGCGTCCGCTGAGAATATAGCAGCCCAAGAACACGAGCGAACCCGCAGTCGCCACGGGCGCGGCGTAACCAACGCCGCTCAGACCCAGACCGAAAGTGCCGGACAGCAGCAGTGCCGCCGGGACGCGCAAGCCGATTGAGCTTAAAAATGTGTTTATCAGCGTTATATTCGTGTGTCCCGCCCCGTTTATTAACCCGAAGAAGCAGAACACGAACGGCACAAACAAGTAATCCCACGAAAATGCCCGCATATAGACGATGCCCGCTTCGACAACCGCTTCTGAGTTTGACATCACGCTCATTATTTGACGCGGCAAAAACTGCGCGGCGGTAAAAACAAGCAGTCCGATAGTCATACACATAATTATACCCGACTTCATGGTTTTAAGGGCGCGGTCATGCCGATTCGCGCCGAGATTCTGCGCGCACATCATAGATACGGAGTTTGAGATAGCAATCGAGGGCATTATGGCGAAGCCGTTAAAACGCCCGGCAAGCCCCGCCGCCGCCGCCACCGATACGCCGTAATCGTTGACTAACGCGCTCATGAGCAGGAACGAGAAGTTGACCGCCACCTGTGAAATACAGGCGGGGATGCCCAACTTTAGAATCAGTTTCAGCTTGTCCTTATGTATGACGAAGCTCTTAGGCTTAAAGTCGAACATGAAGCCGCCGCGAGCCAGATATAAAGCCGATGCGACAACACTGGCGCATTGGGCGGTAATCGTGGCGATTGCCGCGCCCATCGCGCCCATTCTGAACACGGCGATAAACAGCAAGTCCAACAAAATGTTTAAGATACACGCGCCGGAGATGAAAATCAACGGGCGTTTTGAGTCGCCCATACCGCGCAGAATCGCGGAAATCGCGTTATACATGAAAGTGAACGGTATGCCGACCATGCAAATATTCAAGTAAATACGCGCGGCGGAAAAACTCTCCTCCGGCACA
The DNA here is from genome assembly GCA_009782385.1 of Oscillospiraceae bacterium. Lineage (GTDB taxonomy): Bacteria > Bacillota > Clostridia > Oscillospirales > UBA929 > WRMG01. The sequence goes on from WRJE01000029.1 coordinate 2,715, forward strand.
CGGATAAGCCTTAGAAGTACGCCGCTCAACGGAATAATCAGGGCGGTCATTAAAACCGAGCCGATTAGCAGGGCGGTCAGCATAGTCGAGGCCGTTTTGCGAACCTCTTTCATTTTTTTCGCGCCGTAGTACTGCCCGATTAGTATTGTGCCGCCGACCGAGAAGCCGATTGCCATAGCAACCGCAAGGAAAGTGAGCTGTCCGCCGTTGTTCACTCCGGCAACAGTCGCCTCACCCGAAAAATAGCTGAGGATGAGCAAATCCGCCATACTGAAACTCTGCTGAATCAGCATCGAGAGCATAAAAGGCGCGGCAAAATGCAGCAGCTTGCCCGTCACTCCTCCTTCTGTTAAATCACTGTGGAATTTATTTTCACTCATTACAAATACACCTTTATCGCAGACGCTCGCAGGCGCGAAGCGTCTTCTATTTTTACAACCGCCTGTATATGAATACCGTCTTCCTCATATCGGCAATCCATGACCTGTCCGTTTGCGTAGACGTGTGACACCAACGCGCCGGAATCGTGGGGCAGCAGAACCGAAATTTCAACACGGGTTGCGGCAAGCTCGCGCGTGACCGCCTCTTTAAGACCTTCCAGACCCGTCCCCGCTGTCGCTGAAACGGCAACGCTGTCTCTGTCCGCGAAAGGCTCGCCGGACACATCGCATTTATTATAAACCGTAAGAATCGGCTTGTTGTCCGCGCCCAGTTGACCGAGAACATCGAGGACGACATCCATTTGCTGTTCGCGGTTCTCGGATGAAGCGTCAACCACATGGAGCAGCAAATCGGCATAGCGCGTCTCTTCAAGGGTTGCGCGGAAAGCATCGACAAGGTCGTGCGGGAGTTTGTTGATAAAGCCGACCGTATCAACCAGCAGAATGTCGCCGCCGCCGAAGTTTACGCGGCGTGAGACTGTATCGAGAGTGGCAAACAGCTTGTCCTCCGCCAAAACGTTACTGCCCGAGAGGATGTTCATCAGCGTGGACTTGCCCGCGTTTGTGTAGCCCACAAACGCGACAACAGGTATGCTTGAACGCTCTCTGGCGGCTCGCTGAATGTCGCGCCGTGACTTTATCCTGTCAATCTCCCTTTCAAGCTCAATCAACCGCCTGCGAAGTATGCGGCGGTCCACTTCAAGCTGTGTTTCGCCCTCGCCGCGTCTCGCGCCGCCGCCGCCGCTTCCGCCGCCGCCCATGCGCGACATATGCGTCCAATAACCCGTCATTCTCGGAAGCAAATATTTCGTCTGCGCCAGTTCGACTTGCAGCCGCCCCTCGTGCGTTGACGCGCGGCCTGAAAAAATGTCGAGAATCAGCGATGTCCTGTCCATGATTTCTGTTTTGCCCAGTTCTTTTTGGATGTTGCGTATCTGCGCCGGGGTCAGTTCATCGTCAAAAATAACCACATCCGCCTGCAGTGCCTGAATTTCAAGAACAAGGTCGTGCAGCTTGCCGTAACCTAAATAAAAGGTTTTATCCGGTTCGGTACGCGGCTGAACCACAGAACCCACAGTTATAAAACCCGCCGTATTTGCCAGCTGCAGCAGTTCATAGAGCGGTTCATCGTCTTCTTTGCTGCCGTCAACGCCGACTAAGATGGCGCGGGCTATCTCGGCTTCGGCTTTTATAGAATCCGCCGGGCGGATGCCCGCGTCTGCCAAACGTATTTCAGCCCACAGGTCATCATCGGGTATGGCGTTCACATCATACGGGCCGAAGAGATTAACCGCGAGTTCATCTGTGTCGCGCTGTTCCAAAATGCCGACCTGCATCGAAACGGGTTTTCCGTCAGATACGCCGACAGCCGCCATAGCGTCAAGGCGTATGCTCTTCAGGGATTGCATATCCACTTCTGAGAGATGTGGATTTCCTCCGGGGTGAGTGTGGATACAGCGGATTCCGCTTAATCTGTCTTCCGAGCGGCGCGTTCGGAGTACCGGGAGTTTTACCCTGTCCTGCTCGCCCACGGATATGGCGGCGACCCGCCCCGTGCGGTCGATATATAACATTGCCTCGCGCCCTGTAGATTCGGTGAAGAACGCGAGTGTCTCCAACATTTCCAATGTGCAGAACTGCTTGCGCTCGATTTCCATATCGCAGACAGATTCCAACCGTTCGATGAACGAACGGCGGATTCCGTCGGTGTTCCCATGAACTTTTATCATAAACCGCTTCCTCTTTACAAACTCGTTTGTCAATAGTATAACATATTTTCGCTAAAACACCAAATGGGATTCGTATATTATACCCTTTTTGTCAGCTGAACTCCACCCATTCCAAATCCAGTTCACAGCCCGGCAGGAACACCATCCTGACCGTATTCATGCCGAACACCTTGTCGGACAAGGGGAAAACCCGCTCCGTATACTGTTCGGCAAAGGGAAGTTCAATCATTTGCAGTATCTTGCCGTCCGCCCCGTCAAAATCTACGCGCATTGCGTTCTTGGGTCGATTGGAACGCCAGCGCAGAGCTATCTGAGACGCTCCGGCATCGCCGAAATCCATGTCCGTGTACAGGATGGCGACATTGTTTCCGATACCCTCGACACAATTCCCGCGTACCGTGAACGAATCGCCGTATATCTTGTCACTTTCGGCGATGTTCAGGCGCGTGAACGCTTTGACGGGCTTTGTGAATCGGAAGCCCCTTATGTGCATTTGCCGCCGAAATACCAAGCAGAGCGTGGTTATCCCGCGCAGACGGCGCGGCAGGGTATATGTTACATCAATGTATGTATCCCACACAGAACCCTTGTCATAGTGCGCCGTATACAGAAGCTCGCCGCCATCACTTGGCATACCTTCCCATATCTCAAAATCGAACGGCTTTTCAGAAAACGGGAAAAGTCCCAGTGTAATTTCGTCCGAGCCGAACTCCCCGAAATCAAGTCCCGTGAACCCGATATATGTGTCCAAGTCCTCGCGCGTGACCGCGATTCCGCGCTCATTGCCGCTTTGGAGGTCAACGCTTCCGGCGTTATACAGGCTGCCCGAAACGAACGTATACGGATCGATGAACGGCTCTCCGTAACCCGTAAATTCTATCTCGCGCTGACTGTAAAACGCGATATGCTCCCGTCCGTTTTTCACAGACGCTCGCACATACGCCGTACCGTCACCGCGCGGGATTATCTCAACGCTCCGACCGTCTTCCGAAACGCGCAGTTCGGCAAGCTGGCTGTCAACGCCGCCCGCGTTGGTAAGCCGCCACTCCAAGTCACCGTATGTTGCCGTTGGCGGGTGCAGCTTTGCCGTGATTTTAAGGTCATCGGCAATCAGCTCTATTTTGCGAACGGGTATATCGTTTTCGTCCCGTGTAACCGTCACGCGCGGCTCTGTATTTCCATCGCGCCGCACGATTGCCAGCAGTTTGCCGTTGAAAAGTCGGCGGCTGTCCGCGTGATAGGATTCAAAGTCGGCAGAGTCGCCGTTATCAAGCGCAAGAAGCGTCCCGCCCTCCGCGCGTACTTTGGCGCGGCAGTTGGCGTTTTCTACTAAGCGTCCTTCCGCGTCTCTTGCGGTGACGGTGATAAACTCCAAGTCTCCGTACACCTCACGCTCGGTATGCAAAGACGCGGCATCACCGAACGAAACCCGCTCCATCAACGCCACAACCGCGCCTGATTCGTCGTATGCCTCGGCTCGCAGTACGCCGGGGCGGTACGGAATCTGCCAATTCGCAATCCATTTGCAAGCTGTCTCGCCAACGCGCTCACCGTTCAGGAACAGCGCGGCGAGGGGAGCGTTTGTGCAGACGCGCACGTCAATCAGCTGCCCGGGCGAGAAGTCCCAGTACGGGTATATATGCACAAAGGGAGCTGTCTTGTAATCCGTCCATGCCGCCTTGAATATGTAGTAGCTGTCCTTGGCAAATCCCGCCGTGTCGGCTTGCCCGAAATATGAGTTCTTCGTGCGGTACGGCGTTGGCTCGCCGATATAATCCTGTCCCGTCCAAATGAACTGTCCCAGTGAAAAATCCGCGTCAAAGTCATCGCCGATGCACCTCTCAGAGCTTTTCGCGCCCCAACTCACCGAACTGTTGCCCAACGCGGAGCATTGAAGGTCGTCTTCGGTCAGCACCGCCGAGGACAGCGGGAAATGATATACGCCGCGGCTCTGTACGGTGGAGCTGGTCTCGCCGCCGTAAATCACCCAGTCGGGATGTTCGGCGTGATGAGCATTATACAGGCGTTCGGCATAGTTATAACCTATGATTTTTATTATATCGGCGCATTTCTGCGTGTTCTCCCAAGGCATATAATTGGAGCAGAGCGTGGCGGGGGCGTGACCGTCCGGGTCGTGCCGCCTGACAAGACCTATCAGTTTCCGCAGGGTCAGCATACTGCCCTCCGGGTCTATGTGCGTGTCGTGTATTTCATTGCCAACGCTCCAGAGTATTACGCTTGGGCGGTTGCGGTCGCGGCGAATCCATGACGCGGTATCGCGTTCCATCCACTCATTGAAGAACCGCGCGTAATCTCCCGGTGTCTTAGGACGCGCCCACATATCGGTGAGTTCGCTCATCACCAAAAAGCCCATCTCATCGCATAAATCCATAAAAGCGGACGCGGGCGGGTTGTGTGACGTGCGTATCGCGTTGACACCCATGTTTCTCATTAGTTCCAACTGCCGCCACGCCGCGTTTATGTTGAACGCCGCGCCGAGGCCGCCCAAGTCGTGATGTAAGCACACGCCTTTCAGTTTCAGCGGTCTTCCGTTCAAGAAGAAGCCACGGTCGGGCGTAAATTCCGTGCGGCGGAATCCGAAGCGCGTTTCTGCGGCATCCTCAACGCACTCTCCGACAATCAGTTCGGAGAGCAGGGTGTACAGTTTAGGGTTCTCAATGTCCCACGCTTCAATCCCTTGTTCCGCGCCAATCAGTGTGTGGCGTATTTCGTATTGCCGCCCATCGGTGACAGTCTCCGCTTTGGCTTTCCATGTCCACGTTCCGTCTTGATACGCGGTTGTGACGTAAATGCCGTCAGGCGCGAAACGGCACGCGCCGCGCGTAATCAGCCACACATCGCGGATGATGCCCGCGCCCGTGTACCAACGCGCACTCTGCCCGTGATAATTCACGGTAAGAAGCAGGGTGTTTGATTCTTGAGGGCGTATGTAATCCGTGATGTCATGCTCAAACGCCGTGTAGCCGTATTTCCACTCGCCGACAAGCTGCCCGTTGACATACAGCGAGCTGTCCATATACACGCCGTCAAACCGCAGGCTTACGCGCTGACCGGGGCTCAAGTCACCGATTTCCAGTTCCCGCGTATAGCGGCCAACGCCGCTTTGATAGAATGTTTGCGCGTCACCAATCAGCCAGTCATGCGGGACGCTCACGGGGCGCGGCTCGCTCCCGTCTTCGAGCGTAAAACTCCAGTTATTATTCAGCGGTTCGATATGTGTCATGGACAGACCCCCCTTTTACATATCTATTATACATAAATCGGGAGGAAAATCAAGTAGGGACGGCATATATGCCACGGTTAACGCATGAAAGACCACTAGAGTTTGAAATTACTAGCGAAAAGGATATTATAGAGGTAATCATCGTCATAAGCGCAACGGTGGCGGCGGGATTTGATACTCATCTTAGCGTCATCCTTTTTCAAGAGATTGAGTGCAATGTGCCGGATAACCGCGAAATTCTCGGCACAGTTATCCTTTCGCATACGACAATTATCCTCGTTAAACGCGACATCAAGAACCCAGTGCAAACTGTTCTCAATGCCCCAATGACCGCGAACTGCCTCGGCAAATTTCTTTACATCCGTCAAAGAAGTGATGAAATAACGGGTTTCTTCATGCAAAATATCATTTTTCCAAACACCGGATTTGACAGCTCCTATCGCTTTCAACCCCGCCCATTTCGGTTTTTGGTACAGCCAGTCTATCTCTGTTTCCAAAAGATATTCCCGTGTCTCAATCCGTCCGTGTCCCTTTTCTCTTGTGACAGTCTTTGCTTTGACGGTTTCAGTCTCAAAATACAGCTTTACGTCATCATGCAAACTGCTCTGATTCCCTTTGAGACCAAAAACATAATCAGCTTCAGCTTTCACAATATCTTTTGCTATTTCCTTTTGACACCCCATCGCGTCTATCGTGACAATACAACCTCTCAATTCCAGCAATGAAATCAAATCGGGTATAGCTGTGACCTCATTGGATTTTTCATCGGTTTTCACTTGCCCCAATACCAACCTGCTCTTGTTCGCCCATGCGCTTACCATATGTATTGCTTTGTTTCCGATTCCCTTGCTGCCGCGCAGTGTTTTTCCGTCTATGCTTACGATTTCGCCTAGCTGCTTGTTCACGGCATTTACCCATGAGAAAAAACAGGCTTCTAATTCTTTCGGGTTTATCATTGAGAATATCCGCTCAAACGTATCGTGGGACGGTATCCCGTTTTTCAGTTTTAGTTTCAGTTTCTTGCGAAACCATGTTTGCTTCGTCCGGCAGTAATGCTCTACCTGATACCACGCCTCACATTCCGCCACTACAGCGCAGATTACCATAATTATGATTTCTATTAAACTGTGTTTTACTTTCCACGGTTGCCGCGGGTCGCTTATTCCTTCAAAGTGTTCTCGTAACATAATAAAATCATCTCCCTTTTCGATTCTATCATGTTATGTCAACCGGTACACCGCTTTCATGCGTTAACCGTGGCATATATGCCGTCCATCGTGATTGGCAACCCCCCCGTCCGCCACGGCGGACGAACGGGCGGGACGCACAGGAGTGCGTCCCCTACATGGGGGGGGCAGGGGGTGTAGCGGACGGCATATATGCCGTCCCTACCTCCGTTTAACAAACATGGGTACTGCCGCGCCCGCCAGAATCAGAATCGCGCCGCCCAGAGCGAAAGGCCACCACGCGCGTCCGGAGTCCTGCTCGTCTTCGCTGTCAGATTCCGCTTCGGTACTTGTATCGGAGGGTGCTGCGAGTTCCGCGCCGTCACGCTGTAACAGAACATATCCCGTTCTCGCGGGCATTGTCAGGGTATTTCCGTCAACGCGCCCAATCGCGCTTGTTCCGGCACGCTGACCGTCAACCAGAATATCCCAACCCGAAACGGGCAGAGTAACGGTGCGTTCGGAATCATCGGCGTTGACCGCTACAAACAGCGTTTCATCGGCTTTCAGCGTATACGCTATAACCTGCGCCTCCACGTCCATGAATGTTATAGATTCGGCAATTTCGTCAGCCGTTTGCAGTCTGAATGACGGCTGTGCTTTACGCAGGGCGATAAGCCCTCTGTAATACTCATACAGGTCGTTATAATTCGTCTTCCGATTCCAATCAAGCTGGTTTATGGCATCAGATGATTCATAGCTGTTACTGTTGCCGAATTTTGATCGGGCGAACTCCTCTCCGGCTTGGAAAAATGGGATTCCCTGCGATGTCAGCACGAGCAGAGCCGCCATCTTGTTCATTTCGAGCCATTCGGTCTCTCCCAAGTCCGGGCGCGATGCTTTGAACTTATCATAAAGCGTCAGGTTGTCATGCGCGGAGACATAGTTTACTGTCTGCGAGGGAGCTTTAGCCCACGGTCTGTTTTCCGAGTCGGGGTTTGTGATTCGAGTATAATCAATCTGCGGGTGGAAAACGGAGGCGGCAATGCCGAACGCCACATCTTCGCGTCTGCTGTAATCGCCGCTGACAAATCCCGGCTGCTGATGGTCGAAAACGCCGCCTTTAATACCGTCACGCATATCATCGGAGAACACGGCGAACCGCTCGTCAAGTTTCGGAGTGTTCACTTTCAAAGCCTGTTGGTCGCGCGGAAGCTGAACAGTTCCGCCGCTCCAACCCTCGCCGTACAAAAGGATTGTCGGGTCAATTTCATCGAGGGCGGCGCGGACAAGATTCATAGTTTCGATATCATGAATACCCATCAAGTCAAATCTAAATCCGTCAATGTTATACTCCGTAGCCCAGTAAATGACAGAGTCGATAATCAGCTTACGCATCATGCTCCTCTCCGATGCCGTCTCGTTGCCGCAGCCCGAACCGTCTGAGAAATTGCCCGCGGAGGTAAAACGATAGTAATAATTCGGCACAAGCAGGTTGAGATTGCTGTTCGCTGTCGCTCCCGTGTGGTTGTACACCACGTCCATTACGACACGCAGACCGTTTTTGTGCATACTCTGCACCATCTGCTTGAACTCGTTGATACGCACATTGCCGTCATACGGGTCGGTTGAAAATGAGCCTTCGGGCAGGTTGTAGTTTTCGGGGTCGTAGCCCCAGTTGAATTTATTTTCATTCAGCTTTGATTCGTCAATGCTCCTAAAGTCAAAAACCGGCAGCAGGTGAACATGGGTTATACCCAGTTCAACAATGTGGTCGATACCCGTTGAAAGCCCGCCCGGGCTTTTTGTGCCCTCCTCGGTAAAGGCGAGATACTTTCCCTTGTTGACAATGCCGGAACTCTCGGCGGTGGAGAGGTCACGAACGTGCAGCTCATAGATAACCGCGTCGGTCGGATTCTCGAACGGAGGAGAGACATCGTTTTCCCATCCCTCGGGGTTGGTATCGCTGAGATTGACGACCATACCGCGCTTGCCGTTAACGCCCGCCGCTCTGGCGTAGGGGTCAATCGCTTCGCTCTCCTCGCCGTTGTTTGTAACGGTATATGTATAATAAATATTTTTCAAATCGCGGTTGACCTCCGCTACCCAAACGCCTTTCCCTGCAGATGTCATTTCAATAGCTTCCAGAAGCTCTGACTTGCCGCCGTCAGGGTAGAGGTTGACCCTCGCCGCCTGTACAACGGGCGACCAGAGCTTGAATGTGGTTTTATCTTTAGTGTATATCGCGCCGAGTTCTCCATCGTAAGTATACATATCTTCAAACCCCTCGCTTGAGAAGTATTTGTTGCCTACCGTGGCGGAAAGGGGAGTATAACCGTCAAATTCAACGGTATAAGTCGTGTTCAGGTCGATAGGTTCATCGGTTTTCAGAATAAACGAGGTAGCGTATCCCGGTTCTAAATCGCTGTAGTCGGAGTCGCCGCCGATTGCCGTAAACCCTTCGGGAACTAAAGTTGTCGGATAGGACAATCTAACGTTTATTTCGTCAATTCCTGTTACTTCCGCGCTTTTTACCATTTTTTCTTTGCCCAAATCTTTCTCCGCTCCGGCAAGGAATCCTTTTCCAAGCCCCGAATACACGCGGTACGCGATGCCGGGTTCAGCTTTTGATATAGACATCTCAAACGCGGTTTCTTTACCGTCTATTATAAAGGTAATGACGGGCTTTTGTACAGAGTTTACATTATTCAGCACAGCCCTGTATTCGCTGCCCGACTTACGGACGGGTATATCCTCGCCGTTAAGTGAAAGGCGCATTTCCTCCTCCGCGAGCCTTCCGTCATAGCGGTCGCGGTGGACAATTATCTCAAGATTGGTGAATTGGACTACATCGGCGTATCCCTCGGGGGCTTCGTAGAGGAACTCCTCCCGCCCTGAAATAACCCAAATTTCACTGCCCAGCGTTAAGTCAACGAAGCGGTCGCCGAACTCCTTTTCAGCCCAGTCGTTATCGCTTGTACTCCTGCGGAGTAGAAATCCGATGCGCGTCATTTCGGTGTCTATCGTAACGGTCGCAATCATGCCGAAAGCATCCTTCTCGGTAAATTGGTATCCCGAACCTTCCGCGTCTGCCCATGACCAAATGTTCCACTCGTCATACGCGCCGTCGCTCCGCTGATAGTGGATGGTAATCACTTTTTCGTCCGCCGCCGATGTAACGGGTAAGTACACCAGAAGCAGAAGTGCCGCGAGACACAGGGAGAGAATACGCTTCATGCCCAATATTTTTTTCATACATAGCACCCTTTCACAAATTATGTTTGTCGATAAACAGAGAAATGCGAATTCGATTTCATACGGACGCGCTCCGGGAACGTTCCCGGTAATTTAATATTAGCATACATTATTCAATTTGTCAACGCAATTATTGCAATTACAAGAAAATTATTTATAACAACACACAAAATTATTTCAGAACAAGCGAAATAATTTAACAAGAACACACAAAACAATTTAATAATGTGTATTGACATTTTGGTAAAATGTGTTATAATGATTGTCGGAAGCGTTACCGAAACTCTTTAGATTCCGGAGAAAAGGGTTTGATTATGAATGAGAGTGTTAACATTTTTGATATAGCCAAACTGACCGGAGTAAGCACCAGTACGGTTTCAAGAGTTCTGAACGGACACCCCGAGGTCAGCCAAAAGACGCGCCTGCGCGTTCAGCAAGCGATAAGCGAACACAGATATATACCGAACAACAGCGCGAGGAGCTTATCGCGCATTTCAACAGACGCTATTGTCGTTGTAGTCAGCGGAGTTACCAACCCCTTTTTCTCGCGCATGATTTCGATTATTCAAGCGGAGCTTGAAAAAAGACATTACACGATGATACTGCAAGATTACGACCCCGGTTCGGATACTGACATTGTGGATTTGGCGGTCAGTCTTTATAAGGAAAAACGCCCCAGAGGTCTTATGTTTCTGGGCGGAAACTTTGAATCCGGTCATCGCCGTCTGCGTCAGCTCAACATCCCCGTAATGCTTGCGACTACAACGATTCTTGCCGAAACAGATCGCTCGTGGTTTTCGAGTATAACCATAGACGATGAGCGCGAGGCATATAATATGGCGAGTTACATTTGCCGCAACGGGCATAAGCGCATCGCGATTATAGGAAATCATCAGCTGCGGACAATCGGGCTTGACAAAATACTGCGCGAACACGGCTACAGCGCGACTGAGGCTAAGATTAAAGACGAGGCTTCGTTTTCGTTTGAAACAGGCTATCTGGCGGCGCGGAAGCTGCTGGAAATCGGCTCTTATACTTGTGTGTTCTGCTTTTCCGATATATTGGCGATAGGGGCTATGAAAGCAATTCGCGATAAAGGTCTTAGAATCCCTGAGGATATATCGGTGGTTGGATTTGACGGCATTGAGGCAGGGTTTTACATGAACCCCGCGCTGACGACCGTAAAACAACCCTTGGAGGAGATTGCCCTGCACAGTGTAAAAGGGTTAATAAACTCTATCGAATCGGGGGAATCTTATGGACATATAGTTATGCCCACGACAATGGTGGAGGGCGGAAGCTTCCGCCCGTTCACGGGTTAACCTATTTTATTTTTGTTACTTATTCCGTGAATAATACACGGAAAAGTAAATATAGGGGTAATAGCCCCGGAAAGAAGGAGAAAAAATGAAAAGAACACTCGCAATCGCATTAGCTCTTATGTTGGCTCTCTTTGCGCTCGCGGGCTGCGGCACAGACACCGACAGCGGCAGCTCAAGCAACAGCGGCAACTCAAGCAATTCAGGCAGCAGCACGACCGACAGCGGAAGCAGCACCGCCGACAGCGGCACAAGCACCGACAGCGGAACTGCCGCCAATGACGGCGAAACCGTTGACCTGCTCGTATGGGGACCGCAGGAAGACCAAGAGTTCCTCGCGGTTGTTGCCGAGAGATTCAAAGCGGCAAACCCGCAGAACACCTATAATTTCACTTTCGGCGTTGTTAAAGAAGACGAAGTTAAGAGCCGCTTAGGTGAAGATATTACTTCCGGCGCGGACGTGTTCCGCCTTCCGGACGACCAAATGAGAGATTTGGTTAACTCCGGTTCATTGTATGAAATTACCCGTAACGCCGATAACGTAAAGAGCCGCAACGCGCAGTCATCGGTAGAAGGCGCGATTCTCGGCGGTAAGCTGATGGGCTATCCGTCTGCGGCGGACAACGGATACTATCTGTATTATGACAAGAGTGTGCTGTCCGATGAAGACGTTAAAACCCTTGACGCTATTCTTGAAAAATCAGCGGCGGCGGGAAAGAAACTTGTTTACCCCATTACCATTGGTTGGGTCGGGTATTCTTGGCTTCTGGCTCAAGGCACATTTGAGTTTGACGGAGACGGCAAACTGACTGACTGTGACTTCAACAACGCGGACGGCGTTGCGGCGATAGAAGCCGCAGTGGCAATGGTAGCGCATTCCGCGTTCCTCAACGGCGACTTTGACCAAGTATCTTCGGGTCTTGGCGACACAGTAGCGGCCGGTGTCGGCGGCGGCTGGATGGCGGATGCCATTCAAGAGAAGCTGGGCGATAACTACGGCGTTACCAAGCTGCCCACGGCGACAATGGGCGGCAAGCAAGTACAGCTCTCAAGCTGGGCGGGCGGAAAAATCGTTGGCGTTAACAGCCACACGCAAGTTCCCGTACACGCGATGGACTTTGCGGACTTCTTGACAAGCGAAGAAATGCAGCAGTTGGCGTTTGAAATGCGTCAGACAGGACCGAGTAACATTAACGTTGCAAACAGCGATGCGTTAAAGGGCGTACCGCACTTGGCGGCTCTCGCGTATCAGGCGCAGTTCGCGCAAGTACAGGCGAAAATGAGCGACCCGTATTGGAGTCCGGTTGAGGCTCTTATGCAGGAAATCAACGCGGGACTTACCGGAGATGTTCAGTCGGCTCTGAACGCGGTGGTCGAGCAGTTATTCTTAGCGAACGGCTAAAATCTAATTATTTATGAGGGGCTGTTGCAACGACAGCCCCTTTATGTTACAATAGAACAAAACCGAGGTGATTGTGTGAAACATAGTTTGGAAAAGCATGGATTGAAAGAACCCGCGTTTCGCGAGTTTGTCGGCGCGATGACAAAGGGAGACGTTTTTACCCGTTTGGGCTTTTTGATTATGGGCGCGGGCTGTGCCGCGCGCGGGCAAATAGCGAAAGGACTTCTCTTGCTTGCCGCGCAGGCATCGTATATTTACTTTATGTTCAGCTTCGGCGTAGTATATCTCTCCGATTTCGCTACGCTCGGCACTGTTGAGCAGACAACGGTCTGGGACGAAGCGGTGCAAATCAACAGGGTTGTCCCGGGCGATAACTCCATGATGATTCTGCTATTTAGTTTACTTACAATTTTCATATCGCTGATTTTCCTATACGTTTACTTCACAAGCGTGCGTGTCGGTTATCAAGCTCTCAAACGCCACCGCGCGGGAGCGGCTATGCCGACATTTATCGATGATTTGAAAAGTTTGTGGAATGATAAGTATCACTTCGTGCTGTTAACGCTCCCAACGCTCGGGCTTCTGGCGTTTACGGTTCTGCCGATTATATTTATGGTGGCTATGGCGTTTACAAACCTTGACAGGAATCACCAACCGCCCGGTAACCTCTTCACATGGGTAGGTTTTGAAAATTTCAAGGAAATATTCTTCTCCCACCCGCTGAAAAGCCGTACTTTTTACAGGGTATTGGGCTGGACGCTGACTTGGGCGGTAACGGCTACCGCGACTTGCTATATCGGCGGTGTTGCGCTTGCAATCTTGATTAACAATAAGCGCGTTCAGCTAAAGAATATGTGGCGCACATTCTTCGTTATTACCATCGCTGTCCCCCAATTCGCGTCACTGCTGTTCATACGGCAGCTCCTCAACGACAACGGAACTCTTAACATCGTATTGCAGAATCTGGGGATGATAACAGAACCCATAAAATTCTTGTCAACACACGCCCGAATTACGGTTTTGGTGGTTAACTTCTGGATTGGCGTTCCGTACACCATGCTGATAACAACGGGTATACTGATGAACATCCCGGAAGACCTGTTCGAGAGCGCGAGGATAGACGGCGCGGGACCGATTACGATATTCAGAAGAATAACGCTTCCGTATCTGTTTTTTGTAACAGCTCCTTTCCTAATTACACAATTTGTCGGAAATATCAATAACTTTAACGTTATCTTCCTGCTGACTAACGGTGAACCGCGAACGCTTGATTATTTTCAAGCGGGTAAAACGGACTTGCTGATAACATGGCTTTACAGGCAGACGGTTGACGAACAGAACTTTAATATGGCGGCTTCTATAGGTATTATGATTTTTATTATAGTTTCCGTTTTCAGCTTGATTACGTTTAACATTGTCGCGTCCGGCAAGAAAGAGGAGGAGTTTCAATGAGTAATTTCAAGAGATTTCTTAAACATGAAGTGGTTGACTTTTTATACCATCTTCTGCTTGCCGTAATGAGCGTTATATGGCTTCTTCCTGTCGCGTGGCTCATTTTGAACTCCCTGCGGCTTGAAAAAGACCCCTACATTGCCTATATCCTTCCAAAAACCTTCACACTGCAAAACTATGTCAATCTGTTCACCAACACGCGCGACTTTGACTTCCCGCGCTGGTTTATGAACACGCTGACAGTCGCCATTTTCTCGTGCCTTATATCGACCCTGCTGATTCTTATGATAAGCTATACGTTATCGCGCCTGCGCTTTCCGGCGCGGCGGCTGTATATGAATATACTGCTTATCCTCGGAATGTTCCCCGGATTTATGGCTATGGTGGCGGTGTATCACCTGCTTAACCTAATGAATCTGACACAGACGCTGACAGGTTTAGTCGTTATTTATTCATCCGGCGCGGCGTTGACGTATTATGTGGCAAAAGGGTTTTTCGATACCATACCGCGCTCGCTTGACGAGGCGGCGACCTTGGACGGCGCGTCGAAGAACACGATTTTCTGGCGCATAACGCTGCCGATGTCAAGACCTATTATTACCTACACGATAATACTGACATTCATCGCGCCGTGGGTAGATTTTATATTCGCGAACGTTATAATGAGAGGTAAGTCGGACAAATGGACGGTTGCGGTCGGACTTCGCAATATGATTGAGCGGAACAACGTTTTAGAGTATTTCACTCAGTTCTGCGCGGGTATTGTGGTGGTTTCAATACCGCTCGTAATACTGTTCATGTTGACGCAGAAAAACTATGTCGCCGGCGTTACCAGCGGTTCGACAAAGGGCTAATGGAGCATTATATGAAAATGTTAAGGTATTCAAAAAAAGCGTCAGCACTGCTGCTGACGCTTCTCTTTCTGCTGAGTGCGTGTACGGCAGTTCAGCAAACCCCGGAAGATATAACGTCAAATGTAACGTCAAATGTGACGGAAAGCGCAACGCCGGAAGTTGTATCGGAATCGCTGTCGAGCGGGGTCTGGTACGAAATTTTCAGCGGTTCGTTTAACGACAGCAACGGTGACGGCACAGGCGACCTGCGGGGAATTATTGAAAAACTGGATTATTTAAGCGATGACTTGAATATCAGCGGCATTTGGCTGACCCCGATTTTCCCATCGCCTACATATCATAAATACGACACTACGGATTACTATAACATTGACCCGGAGTTCGGGACAATGGAGGACTTTGAAGAGCTGATTGCCGAGTGTGACAAGAGGGGAATCGCGGTAATTCTTGACCTAATGCTCAATCACTCGTCAAGTCAGCATCCGTGGTTTTTGTCGGCAAAGAAGAGTGTTGTCATCGAGCCATGCGGTCAGAACCCGTGTTCCGTATCTGAGTTGTGCAGGGAGCATAACCCATATGTCGGCTGCTACAATTTTGAGCGCGTGGAAGAGGGCGAATCAACTCCAAAAGGTTGGTATACTTTTTCGGGTGGAAGACAAAGTGGTATTGCGATGACAAGAGAATCCCAACTGATAACGGATGGAGATGGGAATCCTGTTACGGACGAAGAAGGGGAGTTTGTCTATGAAGAAACAAGACGAACTTACTATGAAGCGGAGATGGATAGTTACGGGCATTTCTTACTTGACGACAATGGAGAATTTATAACTATTCGGGAGTTAGACCCGGAAGATATTGAATTCAGCAGTGAGGGAATACCTCTTAGGATTAAGTCAGCCGAAGATGTCCGGATAGAAACATGGAGATATGAGGCGGATTTCTGGGACGGGATGCCTGATTTTAACATGGACAGCCGCGAAATGCGCTTAGAAGTAGAAAGAATGGTTAGCTTCTGGCTGAGTAAGGGAATCGCGGGATTCAGGCTCGATGCCGTAAAGCACATCTATGACGACAGACCCAGAGACATTGAGTTTTTGAAATGGTTTGACGAGACGTGCAAACGTTATAAGAGGGACACAATACTAATCGGCGAGGTCTGGAGCGGCGAGGGCGAGGTGCTGGCCTTTTACGAG
Organism: Oscillospiraceae bacterium; assembly: GCA_009782385.1. Lineage (GTDB taxonomy): Bacteria > Bacillota > Clostridia > Oscillospirales > UBA929 > WRMG01. The sequence goes on from WRJE01000029.1 coordinate 18,770, forward strand.
AGCGGGATTACCGGATTTTTCAACTTCCCGTTCGCGGGTAACGATGGCGCGATTAACAGCGCGGTGAAGGCAAAAGACGGCGCGTCAATGTCGTCCGCTCTTGAGCAGTTTACGAAGAACATAGAAAAGCGCAATCCCGATGGGGTTCATGTGCCGTTCCTCTCCAATCACGACACCGACCGCAGCGCGGAATATATCACCGACCCCAATATGCAAAAACTACAGGCGGCGGTTTATCTGCTGATGCCGGGTATGCCGTTCATGTACTACGGCGAGGAAATAGGGGAGAGCGGAAAAAAATCCCACGGTGATGAGGCTCTGCGCCTTCCTATGCCATGGGATGAGGTTGAGAGACAGCTCTCAGACCCCAATAGCCTGCTCAACTATTACCGCGCGGTTCTGGAACTGCGGACAAAGTTCACCGATATTCACGGCGGTGAGGTGAAAGACCTTAAATATTCAAACCGCCGCGTATGCGCCTATCAGGTGAACGATACGGCGGTGCTGCACAATTTCAGTGACGAATCGCAGGAGGTTGACATCAGCGGTATCATCCCGGGTATGAAGCTACTGGCGTTTATCAGCCCGTCCGGGGCGGAGACGGCTTTGGAGGGTACAACACTGACGCTCGCGCCGTATATGACAGTTATAATGAAATATGATTGACCGACAAATTTTTGTGTGCTAGAATATCTGTATCTTACCTTTGGAGGAAATAAAATGAGTAAAATTAAAGTTGGAATCATCGGATGCGGCGGCATTGCTTTCGGCAAGCATTTGCCGGCGATAAAGACAACGGGTCTTGCGGAAATAATCGGCTTCTGCGACACTGTTGAAGAACGCGCGAAGAAAGCGTTTGAAGAATATGGCGCGGAAAAAGCGTGTAAGGAGTACGGAACAAAAACAGCAAAGGTTTATAAAACCTATAAGGAACTGATTGCGGACAAGGACATCGAGGCGGTATACATACTAACGCCTAACCGCTCGCACAGCGAAATATCGGTTGCCGCGCTGAAAGCGGGTAAACACGTTATGTGTGAAAAACCCATGGCAATCAACGCGGCGGAAGCTGAAAAGATGGTGAAAGCCGCCAAAGAGAGCGGAAAGCTGCTCTCAATCGGTTATCAGAACCGTTACCGCGCCGACAGCCGATACGTAAAGGATTTCGCCCAAGAGGGCGGCTTCGGCGATATGTATTTCGCTCGCGCCAAGGCGATACGCCGCCGCGCCGTGCCGACATGGGGAGTGTTTCTTAACGAGCATGAGCAGGGCGGCGGACCGCTGATTGACATCGGCACTCACGCGCTGGATCTGACGCTCTGGGTTATGGACAACTACAAGCCCAAGTACGCCGTGGGAACGATTTATCACAAGCTCAACAATGAAAAAAAGACAGGCAACGCTTGGGGCGATTGGGACGCGAAAGAGTTTACCGTTGAGGACAGCGCGTTTGGCTTTGTGGTTATGGAGAACGGCGCGACAATAGTTTTGGAGTCCAGCTGGGCGTTGAACGACCGCTTCCCGCAGGAAGCCGTCTTTACCCTGTCGGGAACTAAAGCGGGCGTTGATTTTGTTGACGGTTTGCACATTAACAGCGTGCAGGGCGGCAAGCAGACCGTTACAAAAGTGGATTTTGGCAAAGGGGGCGTTGCGTTTTATGACGGGACAGGCGAAGACCCGGCGGTTTTGGAGCAGGAGGTATTTCTTAACGCCGTACTCGGCAAAGGAGAACTGACGGTAACGCCCGAACAGGCATATACGGTGACGCTGATTCTCGAAGCCATCTACAAGTCCGCCAAGACGGGTAAACCCGTATATTTTGATTAATTTTGTAGGGGCGACCTGCGGTCATCCGAGGGCGCAGCGTGCGCCCCGCATGAAAACCACAATATTTCAATAATGGGGGTAAATTACAATGAAAAAAATTAACATTCTTATTTACACCGAAGATGTTTTGAAAGACGCGGCGTTACGCGGTAACGAACTCACGCCCAAGGCATATCCCAACGGTCTGCACGCCGGCATTGCGGGAGCGTTTGATTCGGAGAAATACAACGTCCGCGCCGCCGGGATTGATAACATACGCGAAACAATCACACCGGAAATACTGGCGGATACCGATGTGCTTTTTTGGTGGGGGCATTGCCATCACCACGAAGTACCCGATGACATCGCGGAGCTTGTCGTTCGCGAGGTGAACAAAGGCATGGGGTTTGTCGCCCTGCACTCCGCGCATATAGCCAAGCCGTTTCTGCGGCTTATCGGCACTTCGGGTTCTTTGAGTTGGCGGCTAAACGACAGCGAAATCGTTTGGACAGCCGCACCCTATCACCCGATCGCGGCGGGCATTCCAACTCATTTTAAGCTGCCGAACGAAGAGATTTACAGCGAGCCGTTTGACATTCCCGCACCGGAGGACACGGTCTTTATCGGTTGGTTCTCTCAGGGTATGGTATTCCGCAGTGGTGTGACATACAGGCGCGGTTACGGAAAGGTGTTCTATTTCCAGCCGGGTCACGAGGAGTATCCTATTTATTATGACGAAACAATACGTCAAATTCTGAGCAATGCCGCCGGATGGGCTGCGCCGCAAGCGCGACGCGATAATTTGAATTGCCCCAATGTTGAGCCTGTAGTATAGAACTTGTGTTGTGAAAGGCGTTTATCCAAATCGTTATATAATATCCGATAATTTGGTAAAGGATGTGGTATCTTGAAAAAATTAAAAATTTATCTTGATACAAGTGCCATAGGGTATTTGGACGAAAATGAAGAAAAATATGCAAAAGATAAAGAAGCTATGCTTGCGCTCTGGGATGACATAAAAGAACTAAAATATGATGTGATTATTTCAGAATTAACATTTAGGGAATTAAGCGACAATAAAAACAAAGAAAAAGTAAACAAACTTTTAACTCTTATTTCCCAAATAAAATTTGAAACAATCGGGATTTCTGAAGAAGCAGAGCATATTGCAAATCTTGTGCAGAAGAACGAATTGTTGATATCCGATAAGCATCTTAATGACCGTTTGCATATTGGCTGTGCGTTCGATGCCGGCTGCGATGTTATCGTTTCAATGAATTTCAGGCATTTGGTCAATGTTAAGACGATAAGAGGTGTTAGGGCGATTTCTAATATTGAAGGCTATAAAAATATTGATATAATTCAACCTGCGGCTTTGGTTGGCGAGAAAGGAGCGTTTTGATATGTCATTTGCACAAGAAAACAGAATAATACGCGAAGAACAATCGATAAAAATGTCTGCCATGACATTGGATGAAAAAAAAGAATATGTTTCAAGCGGCGCAAAACAAATTCAAGAAAGAATTAGTGAATTAAGGCAAAAAGCGATTCGTTCACAATAACAACAGCGGAGTTGGATTAAACACCTTACCAACACGAACTTTAGAAAGGGAGATAATTATGTTCAAACTTGCGATTCAGTTATATTCACTGAGAGAATATGAGGCAGATTTAGACGGTATGTTCGCGAAAATCAAAGAGGCGGGATATGACGGCGTTGAGGCGTATTTTTACCTCTACGGGATGACGGCGGCACAGTTAAGAGAAAGGCTCGATAAAGCGGGGCTTGAGTGCGTGTCGATGCACGTTGATGTAAGCCGCTTCAAAAACGACATAGACGGGGTTATCGCGGACGCGAACGCTCTAGGCGCGTCAATGGTCGCCATACCTTTCATGGAATGGGAAGCTGAAGCGGATGCGTTGGATATCGCCGCGATTGTCCGCGCAAACTCCGCTAAAATCAAGGCGGGCGGTTTAATGTGGCTGTACCACAACCACTCGCATGAGTTCAAAAAGCTGGATAACGGTAAGGATTTCTTCGATGTCCTGCTCCCAAACACCGACAGCGGGCAGATAAACCTCCAACTCGACACCTATTGGGCGGAGCAGGCGGGCGTACCTGTCGCTTCGTTTATTGAGAGGGCAGGGGAGCGTATCGGCGGCTTCCATTTGAAAGATAAGATGGAAATAGGTTCGGGGAACATAGATTTTGAATATGTTTTGAAGACCGCCAAAAAACTCGGTCACAAGTGGTTAGTTGTGGAGCAGGAAGGTTTTGACAAAGACCCGTATGAGAGCATACGTATATCACGGGAATTTGTTGAAAACATTGCGAAAGGAGTATAGTTTATGAGCCGATTATTAACGCTTTTTACCGGACAATGGGCAGATATGGAACTGGAAACTATATGCGAAAAGGCTGAGACTTGGGATTATGACGGCTTGGAGCTTGCCTGTTGGGGCAAGCATTTGAACCCGTCAAAAGTCGTGACGGACGGCGCGTATGCTGATTATGTGTTGGAGACTTTGGGTAAACACGGGCTGAAGCTCAAGGCGATAGGCACACATTTAATCGGTCAGTGCGTGGGTGACGCGCCCGACCCGAGGCTTGACGGTTTCGCGCCCGCGAAATACGCGGGCAAACCTGCGGAGATTCGCGCTTGGGCAATCGAGGAGATGAAAATATGCGCCGCGGCCGCAAAGCGGTTGGGCGCGGAGGTTGCCACAAGTTTTACGGGTTCTCCTATCTGGAAATATATCTACTCGTTCCCGCAGACGACACCCGAGATGGTTGAGGAAGGTTTTGACGAAATTGTACGCCTTTGGAGCCCGATTCTCGATGTTTTTAAGAAAAACGGCATAAAATACGCATTGGAAGTACATCCGGGCGAGATTGCCTATGACTACTGGTCAACTAAAAAGCTGTTGGATAAATTCGCGGACAGACCGGAGTTCGGGCTGAACTTCGACCCATCGCATTTACTGTGGCAGGGTGTAGAGCCGCATTTATTCCTGAATGATTTCATCGACAGGGTATACCATGTGCATATCAAGGATGTCGCCGTTACATTGGACGGGCGCAGCGGTATTTTGGGGTCGCACATCGACTTCGGGGATTTGCGGCGCGGTTGGAATTTCCGCTCACCCGGACACGGAGATGTTGATTTTGAGAGTATCATCCGCGTTCTGAACGCGCACGGATACGGCGGTTCGCTGTCTGTTGAATGGGAGGACAGCCTTATGGACAGGGAATACGGCGCGGCGGAAGCGGCGGCGTTTGTAAGGCGATTAGACTTCCCGGCATCGGACATAAAGTTTGACGATGCGCTGAAAGTGGATTAGGTAAAAAGGGGTCGGGCATGGAAGCCCGACCCTACTCTTTTTCTACTAACCCAAAAATTTTGCGGAGCTGACGGGTAATCCACCACGGTTCTTTGGGGGCGGGAGGTTCGGTTCGCCGCCGCAGCACCTCGAGATTTGCCACGATACCGTCAAGAGCCATCAGCCGTTGAAGCACGTCTTTGTTAAAGTCATCAATTCGCTTCTGGGTTTCCCTATGCTCCATACCCAGATGTTTTTCGGTTTCCATATGTAAATCCTTGACATTGCGGTCTAAAGATTCGATTTTATCGACAAAAATATCGCCGTGCCTCACGGTTAACGCATATTGCTCACGCGCGCTTTGCTCATGGGCTTCTAACATAGAGGTCAGGTTATTCATTTCCTGACCTATTATTTCCTGTGATTTAATAACCGATTCATTGCGTTTCGACAGCAGCTTCATATCGCTGTCAATGCTGTCCTGCACCGAGACAAGATTGCCCATATCGGAACGGTAACGGGTCAAGGATTTCATTATATCTTCATAAACGCCGTCGTCATCGTCCTCACGCTTCTCGCCCGCGCGTCTTACGGCCGCGTTTAACTCGCGCTGACGTTTTTCCAGTATCTCAATGCGCGAATTGATATTCTCGAGCTGTCCGGCAAGACGCTCAAGAACATGAATCAGCGTTTCGTCACGATTTGATAAATTTTTATCAGGCACGTTATCACCTTTGTTTAATCTAATTCCTTTATCATCTTTTCAACATAAGCGACATCTTCGGATTCCATAGCCGCTTTGGTTTCAGCAATTAGAACATTGAAATTCTTATTGCCGCCAAGCTCTTTCTTTAACAACAGCAGCTTAAATAACAGTGTTTTTTGCATAACACGGATTTCTGTATTAGTCGGCATACCATAACCCCCTTTATAATTTTATTATATCCTCAGTTACCCCAATATGTCAATGGGCATTGCAAGTTCCGGATTATTACCTTTAATAGCGTTTATAATGTCAAATATGCTCTCGGCTCTCTTGTAAAGCATGACACCCGCTGAAAAGGATACGCCCTTTTGATGAGAATCACTGCCCGCTTGCATCGGTAACCCGTTGCGGCGGGCAAATTTATACGCCTTTTTATTTATTTCCGGCGGCATACCGCCGTTATAAACCTCGATACCGTCAATAAGCTCAGGTTCAACGGGAAGTGAAATCTGCGTACACCACCAAGCGTCACGGTAAGGATGTGCTTGCGCGATATAGCCGCCGTTATCACGCACAAGATTGCTGTATTGCTCAATATTAAGAGCTTCCATTTCGGGATGTGCCAAAAGAAAATCGGCGGATAAACCGTATGTAAGAAAATCCAACTCACCAATAGTGTATTCCCAACCGGGAAAGACATCCAACCCGAGTTTTGAACCCTCGCGTCTTACATCCTCATACCCCGACATGAAAAACGCGATTTTCTCTTTCCACGGCAGACTGCGGGAACAGCCGGAGGAGTAACCGTTAACAAAGTGGTCGGTTACAATTACTCCGGTATATCCGCGTTTTTTGTAGATACGCGCCTGTTCGGCGGGCGTGACGGCCGCGCACTTGCTGACAGGGGATGTGTGCATATGTGTTTCATATAAGAATGAGGGTTTACTCAAATTCATGTCCTCCGGTTGTTATTATAAATTGGTATTACAATGGATTTCCGTAGGGCGCGACGCCCTCGGTGTGCTGTGTACGTTACAGAATGAACATTAAGAAAATCAATATAAATGTGAGTTTGCTGTTTTTTTTCATAGCAAGGATTGCAGAACCGTAAAACAATGCACTGAATGTAGTTGTTAATCCATCAGTAATGCCATGCCCCACAATATGCGAAAGCCCCCATAAAACAGCAAGGGATATGCCGCCCCAAGGTATCCAACGCGGCTTAAACAATGCCTCGCCTGCTTCTTGCGAAAACGCTACAATTATGGTCATCAAAATAGCTTCAAGAAAATAGTAGAAATATTGAGCTGTAAAATTTGCGATTCCTAAACCGAACCCAACGGCATTGATAGAGCCTGTTAATTCTTTATATATCTTGAAGCCATCCCAGCTTATGTACGAAATTGTTATTGAAACAGCCAAAAGAAATATTCCCGCAAGTATGTTTCCTGCTGAGAGAGTTTCTTTATAGGAAAAATGGATTTCCGGCTTTCTTCTATAATAAGCGCGAATAAAAAGAATCCCACTAATCCAAAACAGGTATTCAAGAGGGTAGCGTATAATACCTTGCATTACCATATCCGAAGTAATAAGCCTTGCAATCCAAACTGCAAAAGCGTCTGTCTTTATAACAGCTTCAGCAGCTATAGCGAAAATTAACCATATAATTATTTTTTTCTTTTCTTGCATACGTTTCACCACTCCAAATATAAATAATAACTCAAATTCATGTCCTCCGGTTGTTATATAAATTGGTATTACAATGGATTTCCGTAGGGCGCGACGCCTCGGTGCGCCGTAAACGTGTAATTCCGTAGGGCGCAACGCCTCGGTGCGCCGTAAACGCCCCTCGGTAGATGGCGCGCCGGGGGCGTCGCGCCCTACGACATTGCATAACATCTCATGCCTGTCTTTTACACAAAACGTAATAAAATACGCGCCGTTTCGGCTGTAATCATACCCCTTCAATCGCGGGTGTTTTCTCGCGGTAAATTCTCTCATAAATCCTACAAATATTTCCGCATTACATCTATAACCTTATCCAAGTCTATTGGCTTCCCGACATGATAATCCATGCCCGCTTCGAGGCAAGCCTCTATATCGTCCTTAAATACGTTGGCAGTCATGGCTATAATCGGCAGCTTATCGCGCCGATGACCGGGTAAGGCGCGGATACGCCGCGTCGTTTCCAGACCGTCCATAACGGGCATCTGCATATCCATAAATATTATGTCGAATTTGCCCGGATTAGCTTCTATCGCGTTCAAGGCTTCCGTGCCGTTAACGGCACATTCTATGGTAATTCCGGTGTCTTCTAAAAGCGCGATTAAAATCTCGCGGTTTATCTCAACATCCTCCGCAAGCAGCATAGTCTTTCCTTTGAACTCACCTTCTACTGCCGCCGCGTTGGGTTTATCAATGTCTAAATCCATATCACGCCCACGCCGCGCCTTTATTGTAAAGATGAATGCCGCGCCCTTGCCGAGTTCCGATTCTATCCAAATCATGCCGTCCATCATCTCTACAATGCGTTTTGAGATTGCAAGACCTAAACCTGTTCCGCCGTATTGGCGGCTTGTGCCGCTTTCGGCTTGTATAAAAGCACTGAACAGTTTTAGCTGCTGCTCCTGTGATATGCCGATGCCGCTGTCGCTTACTTCAAAACGCAGCTCGCACTCGCCGTCAGTTTCGTTGATTAAAGAGACGTTAAGATTGATTGTCCCCTCTTCGGGCGTAAACTTAACCGCGTTTGTCAGAAGATTTGTAATGACCTGCGACAGACGCTGGTCGTCACCCTCTATAATACGCGGTATGGCATCGTCTATATTTAACATCAGCTGCTGATGTTTTTCGTCAACACGGAATCCTATGACGGTGATTATCCTTTGCAGCATATGCTCGATGTTAAACTCAACCGTTGACAGCTCCAGTTTGTCCGCCTCGATTTTTGCCATATCAAGCACATCGTTAATCACGCCCAGCAGGTGAGCAGAGGCATCGCTGATTTTATTGAGAGCGTGGTTTTTCTGCTCTATGTTATGAGCGTTTTTACCGATTGCCGTCATGCCGATGATTACGTTTAACGGCGTTCGCATTTCATGGCTCATATTGGACAGGAACGAACCTTTCGCCTTGCTGCTCTGTTCGGCAAATTCCTTTGCGGCGATAAGCTCCGTCTCCATAGCGCGTTTGTCGGTTATGTCCGTTGAAGACTGGAGATGAACCTTATGACCGCCGGGCCAATCAATAAGACGGTCAATGCTGCTGTAAACACAGCCTTTTATTGTGCCGTACTTATCCCATTCCACGACTGTGTCCGGCTCATCGGCAAGGCGCGGGACGGGGCAGAAATCGCAAACTCTATCTATTCCGCTCTGCAAAACCTTGTAGCATAACTGACCGACAGGGTTGCCCTCGATACCTAAATGGTCTTTCATGCTGTTATTTATAAAGAGAATTTCATTTGTTTTCGGATTGGTGACACAAATCATCGTTTCAAGCCCGTTCAGGATATTTTCCAAAAAC